>JBCCHD010000048.1 GCA_039028935.1 Pseudomonadota bacterium
CGATTTTTTTGGGTTTACCCATCGGATCGAGATCTTTTTGGATAACCGTACATGGTATTTTGCCGGTCCCGAGCTTGAGCTTAATTTCGCACAGCGAGGACAAGCACAGGATGTGCCGGGACATTGCTGGACCCCGGCAAGAGACGTCGGTAAAGCTAAGCACTTTATCGGCAAACACTTCAATACCGGCCCACTGGCAATGGGTGGTCCGGGCCGGTTCTGGTCGTCGGATGCCGGCATGCATCAACAGCTTTACTGGGTGGATTTGCTGATTTCCGAATGGACACCTGAAATCGCGCAGCGGCGCATGGAGCAAGGCTATGTGCACTATCATGAGATCGTGCTGAAAGAGGACGGTTGTTTGCACCCTAAAATGGTGGCTTGGATGCGCCATTCGGCCTTACGCTCGTTCACGTTTGATGGCGGACCTCCACAGACTCGCCCCGATGGTCGACCATTTCGCCCGCGAAATGTGGGGCACGAGGTGCGCCCTGGCGTGGATACCAACTTTCCGCCTAATTACGACATCCCGTATTTACCGGAGAGACTGTGTACGCCCGATCGTGTCGCGACCGATCGCAGCAAATAGAGTGACTGACCGCAGCGACGGCAAGCACAGCAACAAAAAAGCCCCAGCTTTTGGCTGGGGCTTTTTTTATCGCTAACGAGTGTGTCGCGAGTCGAGGTCGATCAGGGCGCAACGCCACTTGGTCCAGGTGGACCCAGGAAGAAGTTTGCGATGATCGAGAAGTCGACAAAGTTGGCGATGCCGTCGCCATCCAGGTCGGCATCGCCGGTGGTGGCCGTGTTGAAGAACGGCACCCACGCCGTGACGTCGAGGAAGTTCACGACGCCATCGTTGTTAAGGTCCGGATCACAGATGTTGCCATAGCCGTCGGCGTCGGTGTCACGCTGGTCGGCGTTGGCCTCTAACGTGCAGTTGTCGGCACTGTCATCCACGCCATCGCCATCTGAATCCGTACCACCACCGGTGACAGGAACAGACGTTAAGCCCGTTGTGTCGCTAAACAGGTAAGTAAAATCATCAATGGTGCTGACGTTACCGCCACCGGCAGCGCCCATGTCGAGTGTGGCTTGAAGATAAAAGGAATCGCCGTCTTCCAACGTGATGTCCATACTCCCCGTCACAATGTTGACCGCGGTGTCGACCTCCAGCACATACGAATCGTCGGGCACGTAGCATTCACCGATGCAGAACAATCGTGCGCCTTCTTCAAAGTCGTTAATGTCCTGAATCGCGAACTCGTTTTGGAACAGCAGCACACGACCCAGAATCCCGTCGATATTGCTGTCTTCGCCAGAGGCTGGACCCGTAAAGCTGACATTGAAAACCGAATCCACGGTAATCGTGGTGGTCGGCCCACTGTAGGTGTAGAAGATCAGCGAAATGCCCGTTGCGCTGCCAATACCTTGCGATGAAGACGTGGCTGAGCCGCTAATTGATGGCACGGCAACGCCATTGCCGTCGATCACGTCGACAAAGACATTGGACGTACCGAGGCTCGTGTTGCTCATATGGCTAGCCGGTGCCCCTTCGACGTTGTCGTCGGCCGGACCGAATGATGAATCACCACCCGATACGCCACCACCGCCACAGTCGGCCGATATGCAGTTAAGTGTGTTGCCGGTAGCGTGTGTGCCCCAGTTGACTGGGCCTGCAAGCGCTTCGGCACTTACAAACGCAGCGATAGCGAACATGAATACAGAAACTTGACGTGACATGTTACTCCCCCTTGTTATGTCATTGTTTTGGTCGCCGACAGGCGTGATCCAGCGCTAGTTTTTATTTCCATCGAGCGCGTGATCAGACTGGCCAAAGTGGATTGCTTTGTTGATTTTTAGTTGAGCTCGGTGAACGTGAAGCGTTCAGATAGAGCCGCGAAACACTGTGCCTGTCCCCAATGATTGTAGACACAAATTCTAAGGAATGCTCTTAATAATAAATTCTTATAAAAAACATAAAATTACAAAAAAATTAAGTAAAATAGCCACTTAGCGATATTCATAGCGGGCTGCGTGAGGCCTGGAAATTGAGCGTTTGGCACGGCGGCATCCACCTCTCAATGAATGGGTGCACAGCGGCCCGGGCAAGATCGAGTGGCCAACTGAGTTGGCCTTGAATTGTCTGGCTCGTTTTCTAACGCTAAGGGGCGCCGTATGCCTGGGCCAAACGGCGACGGTCACCGTGCAAACCCGCTATCGTTTGATCAGTAGACGGCACAAATTTACGATCAAACGTCGTTTGTGACACGAATTGGCTTGATGGTAACGTTTAGGTTTAAGAAAAATGCTTAGGGTCACGCTGCAGCGATCCTGATTCGTCTCACGACCAGCCGGGAAGTGTTCATCATGTCGTTTATCGCCGAACTAAAACGTCGAAACGTGATTCGGGTCCTAATCGCTTATGCCATCTTCGCGTGGTTAGTGATTCAAGTAGTGGCGACAGTACTGCCGCCATTCGATCTTGAACACTGGGTCAGGCCGATCATCTTGCTGCTCGTCGTTGGTGTGGTGCCGGCTATTTTCTTCAGCTGGGCCTTTGAGCTCACCTCGACTGGCGTGCGGCGAGACGGCGAACGGCCCGATGACCTGGTCACCTCCCGTCGTCGCAAACGCGTTTTTGATCGTGTGATTATTGGTCTACTCCTGTGCGCTGTTAGCTACTTTGCTGTTGATAAGTTCTATTTTTCAAAAGCGCGCGAAGCGACGATCGCCGAGACGGCTCGCCAAGAAGGCGTGACGGAGGGACGTCTCAATGCCATTGGTGAAAAATCGGTAGCGGTGCTGCCGTTTGATAACTTGAGCGGCGACGAGTCGAAAGAGTACTTTTCCGACGGCGTCTCGGATCAGATTTTGAGTCTGTTGGCGCAGGTCAAACCGCTTCGAGTGGTGTCGCGATCGTCCAGTTTTTCGTTTAAAGACACCGATAAGACCACGCGGGAAATCGCAGAAGCACTGGGCGTGGCGTATATTCTCGATGGCTCCATTCGCCTGTCTGGTGATGTGGTGCGTGTATCCGTACAGCTTATCGACGCAGAAGCCGATGCGAACATTTGGGCAGAGAATTTTAATCGTACGATTGATGATATTTTCAAAATTCAAGACGACATTGCGCGCGAGGTGAGTTTGGCCATGGATGTGCGCCTGGTCAAAGGCTATCCGCAATCTGCGGTGACCACAGCACAAAGCTATGACATCTATCTGCAGGCGATGAACCGCATTCGCACGCAGCAAACAAAGGAATCGTACGAAACCGCATTGTCGATGCTAAAAGAGGTTGTGACGCTCGATCAGAACTATGCCCTGGCTTGGATAAACAAAGCCATACTCCATCAAACACAGGCATCGAGAGGGTTTGCGCCCTACAGTGAAGCGATGCAGTTGGCGGCCGACTCGGCAGACGAAGCGTATCGCATTGATCCTGATTTTGGTTCGTCGGTGAAGGGCATTATTGCGCTGTGGTACGAGCGCGATTATGAGAGTGCCGCACGCTATTTTCGACGTGCGTTGGAGTTGATTCCAAATGAGGGATCGATTTTGATGAACAGCGCGGTGTTGGCGAATGTGATTGGTCAAACGCCACGTGCTATCGAGCTGGCGGTTAGAGTACCCGATATTGTGCCGACGTCGCCTATTCCCTATATCAATCTGGCTTCTTGGTACGCGGATAATGGTAACTACGAAGAGGCCGAAGCGGCGGCCAATAAGGCGTTGGAAATGGTGCCGACCATTTACGGAGCACCGGCTGTGCTGTCGCGCATCGCATTGTATCGAGGCGAGTTGGACCAAGCGCTGACGTTGAGCGCCAACATTAAACAAGAGCCGCTAAAAGAGGCGGTCAGTGCCGTTATATTGGATAAGCTTGGACGTGAAGACGAGACCGACAGCAAGTTAGACACCATGATTGCTGATCATGCCGGTGATTGGGCGTATTTTATTGCCATGATTTATGCGCAACGTGATCAGACCGATGAGGCATTCACGTGGTTGTTTCGTGCTGTTGATGAGCAGCAAAATACCAACGCATTGAAGACCGATGCGTTCTTCAAGCCACTTTACAGCGATGCCCGGTGGGAGCAGCTGCTTGAGCGTAATGGTTTGTCAACAGAGCAGGTCGGTCATATTGAGATATGATCGAATCGGCCGCGTGGAGTGTGCCGGAGAAGCCTGTTTTGCTACATGGCTCAACGTGAGCGATCACGCGTTTCCCATCGCATTGATAATCTAACGATACCGCTATGCTCAAACTTATTGCCCGAGCGATCATGAAGCTACGTGGTTGGACCTCATTTAACGCCGAGGTCGGCGTCGAAAAAGCTGTGATTATTGCTGCTCCTCATACGTCGAACTGGGACGCGTTTTGGGGCATTGTCTTTATCGTCGCGAACGATATTCGCGTACAGTTCTTTGGCAAGCACACGTTGTTTTGGTTTCCGCTGGGCGCCATTTTGCGTTACTTCGGGTGCGTGCCTCTTAATCGCGCGCAGGCTGGTTCAGCGGTTGCGCAGGCGGTGAGACTGTTTGCCGATCGTGATGCACTGTTGTTTGCCATGGCGCCCGAGGGCACACGCAGCTATCGACCGCATTGGAAATCCGGTTTTTATCGCATCGCGCGCGGGGCCTCGGTGCCGGTGTTGGTGGGTGTAATCGACTACGCTAAGAAACAAATTGGTTTTGCGGCTTGTCTGGATTTGACGGGCGATGAGGCGGCTGACTTGCAGCGCATCGCCTCACTTTACGAGGGCGCCGCAGGATTTCATCCGGAAAAAATGGGGCCGATACGGTTGAAAAAACCGGAATAACCAAATGTAGCCCGAGAGGCGTTTAGGCCCTAACATTCACCAAATTGACTGCGCTAGCGGTTGGCGTTTGGGAAGGCAAAACTTGCGTTTTCTCGCACGCCACCCGATGGCCAACGCTGGGTGATCGTTTTGCGATGGGTATAGAACCGCACCGCATCGGGGCCGTAGGCGTATAGATCGCCAAACAGTGAGCGTTTCCAGCCGCCGAAACTTTGACTTGCTATGGGTACTGGCAGCGGCACATTTACCCCGACCATGCCCACCTGAATCGTGTCAGTAAAGAATCGCGCGGCCTCACCGTCGCGTGTAAACAGGCAGGTACCGTTGCCGTATTCGTGTGCATCAATCATCGACATAGCGCGCTCGAGGCTGTCGACACGGACCACGCACAGCACCGGACCAAAGATTTCTTCTTGATAAATCGTCATGTCAGGCGTGACGTGATCAAATAGACAGCCGCCCAGAAAGTAACCATTTTCGTAGCCTTCGACTGTTGCGTTTCGACCATCGACGACGAGCGATGCGCCGTTAATGATGCCGCTTTCAATGTAGGCCAAAACCTTGTCTTTGTGCATGCGGCTAATGAGCGGACCCATATCATTCGACGTGTCGGTACCCGGGCCAATGTTGAGATCGCCAAGCGCCGTACGAATACCTTGGACGACGCGATCAGCGGTGTCGTCTCCGACACACACCGCCACCGATATTGCCATGCAGCGTTCACCACAACTGCCAAACGCGGCGCCCATCAGCGCACTCACCGCATTGGGAATGTCGGCATCTGGCATCACCACGGCATGATTCTTAGCGCCGCCCAATGCTTGTACTCGTTTGCCATTTTGGGTGGCGGTCGTGTAGATGTATTCGGCAATCGGCGTTGAGCCGACGAAGCTCACGGCGGCAATACGTGGGTCGTGCAGCAAGGCGTCGACCGCCAATTTGTCGCCATTGACTACGTTAAACACGCCATCGGGTAGGCCGGCTTCGCGTAGCAGGCGCGCAATAATCAATGAGGGGGTTGGGTCTTTTTCAGAGGGTTTGAGGACAAATGTGTTACCGCAAGCGATCGCAATGGGGAACATCCACATCGGCACCATGGCGGGGAAATTGAAAGGCGTTATACCCGTTACCACGCCGAGCGGTTGATGCTCTGACCAACAGTCAATGGCGGGTCCCGCATTTTTACTGTGCTCACCTTTGAGCAGTTCTGGCGCGCCACACGCATACTCGACCACCTCGATGCCGCGGGTCAACTCACCCATCGCGTCGTCGAGCACTTTGCCGTGTTCACGGGTGATCGCTAGTGCGATGTCATTGGCATGCTGTTCAAGCAGCTGGCGAAAACGAAACAGGATGCGTGCGCGACGTTGTGGTGGTTCATGCCGCCAGGTTCTAAACGCGCGTTCTGCGGCGGCGACCGCCTGGTCTACGGCGTGTGCATCGGCTAGACAGACGTGCGCACGCGCCTCGCCCGCCGCGGGATCGAATACCTCGGCGGTGCGTGGGCCGGTGGTGATGGTTTGGCCATCGATAAAATGACCGATACGAGGTAAAGCGCTTGGGTCAGTCATGGGCGGTCACTCGGTGAAAGGCAAAAAGAGCTGGCGACATTATGGGCCGCGACTTTCGATTCAATCAAGTACGCGCGTCGTACGCCCCCAGTCTACATTAACGCCTGGGGTACGACCCATATCGCGATAATCGTTACCAATACCACGCACAACACATTGAGGACGATGCCGGCCTTGACCATGTCGGGGATCGTCATTTTGCCGGTGGAGAACACGATGGCATTGGGCGCTGTAGCAACCGGTAGCATAAACGCGCAGCTTGCAGCGATTGTGATCGGCACAGTCAGCAGTAAAGGCGGCACACCCGCCTGCAGCGCGATCGCGCCCATAACCGGCAGTAAAGTAGCGGTTGTGGCCAGATTGCTGGTGAGCTCGGTAAGCAGCACAACCAACGCAACAATGGCCACGATTAGTACCACAATGCCGAAGGCGTTTAGGGGGGCCAGACTTTCGCCCAGCCATAGCGCCAATCCGGACTGGCTAACACCTCGTGCCAAACTCAATCCGCCCCCAAATAAAATCAGCACTCCCCAAGGCAAGCGCGTGGCGTTGTCCCAGGTCATGAGTTGACCTTGTGTTTTATCGCCGCTTGGAATCACAAACAGCAATACCGCGGCGGTCATGACAATTCCGGCGTCGGACAACCCGTTCAAAAAAGGCACATAGGCGCTTAACGACTTGCGCAGCATCCAACCTGCGATCACCAGGCCGAACAACACGGCGACGCGTTTTTCCGCCGTGGACATGGGGCCGAGCTGCTGTCGGCTGTCGCGCAACAGCGTGGCGACCGCCTCGGAGCGAGGTATGGTCACGGGGAACAGCACACGGGTAAGCAGCCACCAGGCGACGGGTAACATCACGGCACTAAACGGCAGCCCCACCCACATCCACCGGGCAAAGCTGATTTCGATGTTATAGGTGTCGGCCAGATAGCCGGTCAGCAAGGCGTTGGGCGGTGTGCCGATAAGAGTGGCGACTCCGCCGATACTGGCCGAGTACGCGAGACCTAAGAGCATGGCGATTTCGAATCGGCGATGGGCTTCCGGCGGCAGTTCTGGCATGTTGTCGCGAATCACCACGACAACCGATAACACAATCGGCAACAGCATCATGGTGGTCGAGGTGTTGGTCATCCACATGGAAAGCAGGCCGCTCACGACCATAAAACCCAATACGAGACGTCGGCCATCGGTACCGGTTTTGTTCAGAATATAGAGCGCGATGCGTCGATGAAGATCCCACCGTTCGACGGCCAGCGCCAGCATAAATCCGCCCAAAAACAGATAAATAATCGGTGAGGCAAACGGTGCGGCCGCGTCGCGCAGGCTGCTCACTCCCAGTGGTTCGAACGTGATGAGCGGGATAAAGGCGGTCACCGGCACGGGCACGGCTTCTGTTGCCCACCAAATGGCCATCCAGAGTCCGATGCCTGCCGTGCGCCAAGCGCTCAGGCTCATGACATCCTGCTCGCTGCCGGTGAGCAGCATAATAAGAAACACGAGAGGACCCAGCCAGCGACCGACTCGCTGATAGGTTTTGGTTGTCTGCGCATGCATAGCGGTGTTTATACCCTGTGGGGAGTCCAAAACAAAGGCATCGTTCATCGACCCCAAATGGCGGCGTGTCGTGATGCGTACGCGACAAACTGTGGCAACCTGGACACGTTTTTACGACCAGAGCCATTGGCCTTGATCGGCCAGGTGTCGCGGTGTGGCGGTATGCCGAGTTGGGCGACTGGACACACACTTCTGTCCATAGACCCGCATTCGATGGTTTCATCGCGACTCAAGGGTATTCCCGCTAATTTCTACTCCCGTATTAGGTATAATTCGAGGATGCCTGTCATTCGATCATCCGCCGCCACCGCGCTGACGCTGGTGGCGGTTTTCTTTGCCGCTGCTAAAGCGCACGGCCAGCCACCTTCCGACTCGGCGCCGGCCGACGCAGCGTCGCGCGGCAGTCGCGCGCTGCTCGAACCGTCTGAACCACAGACGTTCGGTTGGATTGAGCAAGTAATTTTGTCTCCGGAGTTGCAATGGAAGCTCGACGCTAAACTGGACACCGGCGCAGATACGTCGTCGCTGGACGCGCATAAGATTCGTCGCGTGCGTTACAAAGGGAAAAGCTACGTGCGTTTTTCGATAAAGAATCCAGAAAGCGGTGAGATGGTGTCGTTACGACGGCCCTATGTCCGCACAGTCCGCATTCGCCGCCACACCGGCAATCACCAGCGCCGACGAGTGGCACTCATGACCGTTTGTTTGGGTAACGTTGAGCGCACGATCGAAGTCACACTCACGGATCGAGAGTACTTCGACTACCCAATGTTACTGGGTCGCAGTGCGCTGGCGGGATTGGCGGTCGTGGATCCCATGGCCACCTATACGCGCGATCCAGATTGTCGGCCCGCGCTCGAATCAGATCCGATTGACGCCGGGGAAACCGCAGACGATTCCGACGCCGGGGTAACATCGGCACCGCGTGATTTCTTGTCAAGCGGTCAAAAATACTCGGCCGACATCACGCCGGTCCGCGCAAGCGGTGAGCCCTCAGATGGCGTCGACGTCATGCGATCGCGCGGCGTAGCGCGGACACGCACCGGAGACTAGAGGTGTTTATCCGCCGACAGGTCATTGTGCTCTCGCTCTTGCTCGCGCTCGCGGGCATGGCGTTGTTTTCGTATAAAGCGTTCGAGCTTGGATTGCCGCTGAAAGAAAACACCGATTCGCGCGTCTGGACCGTCGAAGCCCGCTTGGGTTTTGTCGGCACAGGCGGGCCGGCCAAAGCGCAGATGCGTTTGCCGCAGCAACCGCCTGGACTGGGTATCCTCAACGAAAACTTTATTTCGCGCGGATTTGGTCTCAGTACGCAAGAATACGACAATCGCGAGCGACTTGCGTTTTGGTCATTACGCCGAGCGCGCGGTCCGCAAGCCGTTTACTATCGTCTGTCTGTGTTCAAAGAAGCGGTCGACGCGTCACGCGCGCAAACGCCAGCGTTCCCACCCATTCCCAAGCTAGAGGAGCCTTACTCGACGGCGCTTGAAGATCTGGTGTCTGACGCGCGAGAACGCTCGGCCGACATCGCCTCGTTCACCTCCGAAATGTTGCGGCATATCAACAACCCGACCCAGGAAGAGAATGTGCAACTGTTTCTGGGCGCCGACAACAGTACGATTGCCAAAGCT
Organism: Pseudomonadota bacterium; assembly: GCA_039028935.1. Lineage (NCBI taxonomy): Bacteria > Pseudomonadati > Pseudomonadota > Pseudomonadota bacterium. Next base: position 9,582 of record JBCCHD010000048.1, read on the forward strand.
AAAGTCACCCAAACGTTGTTAGCCGGCGCACGGATTCCCACGCGCATCGCAAATGGGATGGAGCTTCGCGATGAGCCGCATGTCGCGACAATTCGACCTTGGCTTGAGGTGCACAACGGGCAGCGTTGGCTGTCCTTCGACGTGGAGTCCGGCGTGCAGTTCGAAGCGGATCGGCATCTGGTTTGGTTCTATGGCGACAAAGACTTTGTGTCGGTGAGCGGGGGGCGCAATGTAGAAACCGAGATTTTCTTGCGCAAAGAGATGATTGATAGCATCGCGGTCGCCGAACAGCGCGCGATCAATGTGGGATCTCATGCTGTTGAGTTTTCGCTGTTCAGTTTGCCGATTCGCACCCAAGCCGTCTATGGCGTGCTGCTTATGATTCCGATCGGCGCACTCGTGATGGTGTTGATGCGAAACGTGATTGGTGTGCCGACGTTTGGCACGTTCACCCCCATTTTGGTGGCGTTGGCGTTTCGCGAAACGCAATTACTGTACGGCATTATTTTGTTCTCATTCGTCGTCGCGCTTGGCTTACTGGTGCGCTTCTATTTCGAAAAGCTGCGTCTATTGCTTGTCCCCAGGCTCGCAGCGGTGCTCACGGTGGTGGTCTTGTTGCTAGTGGGTATCAGCATCATGAGCAATCGCCTCGACCTTGAGACCGGATTATCGGTGGCGCTGTTTCCCATGGTCATTTTGACGATGGTGATCGAACGCATGTCGATTGTGTGGGAAGAGCGCGGTTCGGGCGCGGCGATGTCAGAAGGCTTCGGCAGTCTCGTGGTGGCGACCATGGCCTATTTGGTGATGAGCATCGATCAGCTCCAATACTTGCTGTTTGCCTTTCCAGAATTGCTGTTAATCGTTCTGGGGTTGTGTCTCCTGCTGGGTCGCTACACTGGGTTTCGGGCATCCGAACTCATTCGCTTTCGTTCGTTTGGCGACTCGAAGGCCTAAGCGACATGTGGTTTACAACGCCAGCCAAATTGAATCGGGCCGGAGTCGTTGGTATCAACGAACGCAACGGCAATTTGATCATGCGCTACAACGAACGGCGTCTGTATCCGCTGGTCGATAATAAAATCCTCACCAAGCAATTGGCGGAAGAGGCCGGTATGGCTGTGCCGAAATTATACGCGGTGATCGAAACTCAACACGACGTTGCCCGGCTTGAAACCATTTTGGAGGGTCGCGAGCAATTTGTGATGAAACCGGCTCACGGCAGTGGCGGCGACGGCATTTTAGTGATTGAAAATGTCACAGCGAAAGGCTTGCGACGTCATGACGGCACGCACTTGAGCTTTGATGAGGCGCGCTACCATGCCTCCACGACATTAAGTGGTCAATACAGTCTTGGGGGATTACCTGACAAGCTGATGGTGGAGTACCGCGTGCAGTTTGATCCGTTGTTCGAAAAGATTTCCTATCAAGGGGTGCCGGACATTCGCGTTATTGTGTTCCAGGGCTATCCGGTGATGTCGATGGTCCGTTTGCCCACTCGTGTGTCGGGCGGCAAAGCCAATCTGCATCAGGGCGCCATTGGCGTGGGCATCGATCTTTCTACTGGCACCACAACAAGTGGTTCGATCGGGAATGAGATCATTGCCGAGCACCCCGATACTGGCAACGCGATCTCGGGTCTCACGTTACCCGGGTGGCAGTCGATTCTTGAGCTGGCGGCCCGATGCTTCGACATCACCGGCCTGGGCTACTTGGGTGTCGATATTGTGCTTGATAAAGAACGTGGTGCGCTCATTTTGGAGCTGAATGCGCGTCCGGGCCTCAATATTCAAATTGCCAACTTCGTCGGTTTGGGCGCACGAATTGATGCGCTTCGATCGCGTGTGCGACAGCCAGAGAGTGCCGAGGCGCGGGTGGCGCATGCGCGTCAGGCGTTTGCCCAGTAATGCGCGTCAATCCGGCGAGCGCAATCGCTCGTTGCTCGGATCGAACGGGCTTTCGGTGATGACCACCGCGTCGTAGCGTTTACCCAGAATATCGATGTGTAGCTGCGTTCCGATGCCGGCGGCACTCGCGTCCACCAGACCCAGCGCTAATGATTTATTCACGCGGAACCCAAAACCCCCACTCGTGCAGCGACCAACCAATTCGCCATTGCGAGTGAGTGCGTTACTGCCCAATGCGTCGGCGTCGTCCACGTTTAACACTTCGACCGTCACGAACTGAAGCGCCCGCTCGTCGCGCTGCCGTCGTACCAATGCCTCGCGACCCAAAAAGTCCCCTTTGTCCAGTTTTACGAATCGCTCAAGACCGGATTCGAAGGCGGAATATTCAATCGACAGTTCGGTGCCTACCATGCGATAAGATTTTTCTAGGCGCATCGAGTCCATTGCGCGAATGCCAAACGGTTTGATGTCAAACGCTTTGCCGGCGCTAAACAGGGCGTCAAACAGATGGTTTTGATATTCGATCGGATGGTGCAGTTCCCAGCCCAGTTCGCCAATAAAGTTCACACGCATGGCGTTGACCGGCGCCATGCCGATGGTGACATTGCGGGCACGCAACCACGGGAATGCGCTGTTTGAAAAGTCATCTCGGGACAGTGATTCGAGTACCTGTCTTGATTTTGGTCCAGCCAGCACGAGAACCCCTGTGCTGCCGGTCAGTTCTTCGAACTGCACGGAGCCATCGTTGGGCATGTGTTTGAGCAGGTAGTCCTGATCCAGGCGTTGAAGGCCAGCGCCCGACACCAGATAAAACGACTGGTCGGATTCACGACGGATGGTGAACTCAGAGTGGACGCCACCGTTGGCATTCAGCGCATGCGCGAGACTAAGCTGTCCAGTCTTTTTGGGCAGTGAGTTTGCCACCATCGAATCCAGAAACGCCTCGGCACCAGGCCCAGAAAAACGACACTTGGCAAACGAGGTCATGTCGAGCACGCCGACGTGCTCGGTGACATGCGCCACTTCGCGTTTGACAGCATCAAACCAACGCGAGCGGCGGAAGGACCAATGGTCCTGTTGCGCTTCGCCTTCGGCGGCGAACCAGTTTGGTCGTTCCCAACCGGCTTTTTGCCCAAAGACCGCTCCCATGGCTTTGAGTCGGTCGTAACACGGTGCCGTGCGCAGCGGACGACCCGCCTCTCGCTCCTCGTCGGGAAAATGGGTGACAAATTGGTGGGCGTAGCTCTCCTCGTTTTTCTTAATGAGGTAGGCCTTGGTGGCGTAGTCGCTGAAGCGCCGCGGGTCGAGGCTCAGCATGTCGATGCTCGGTTCGCCTTCGACAATCCACTTCGCGAGCTGCCAGCCCGCGCCACCCGACACGCAGATGCCAAAGGTGTGGCCTTCGTTGAGCCAAAAATTCTTAATCCCCCAGGCTGGACCAATCAGTGGGCTTGCGTCTGGCGTGTAGGGAATCGCGCCATTGAAGACCTGCTTGATGCCGGTTTCAGCGCAGGCGGGTATCCGCGCCATAGCCGATTCAATGTGCGGCTCGAGTCGATCCAGTTCACCGTTGAACAATTCGTACTCGGTGTCCGCCGGCACGCCATCGACATAGCAACACGGCGCACCCTGTTCGTAGGGACCGATGATGAAACCTTTGTTTTCTTCACGGATGTACCACGAGCCGTCGGATTCGCGAATGACCGGTATTTCCGGTTCGCCGTTAGCATGGCGTGCTTCGACGTCGGGATGCGGCTCGGTCACGATGTATTGGTGCTCGACCGGAATGACGGGCACATCTAGCCCCACCATCGCGCCGGTTTGCCGAGCATAGGAACCGGTGGCGGACACGACATGTTCGCATTCAATGTCACCTTTATCGGTCACCACGCGCCAAGTGTCGTTCTCGGTTCGTTCGATTGCCGTGACTTCTGTCTTGCGATAGATCTCAGCACCGCGCTGGCGAGCGCCTTTTGCCAGAGCCTGCGTTAAATCAGCGGGCTGAATATAGCCGTCATCGGGGTGATAGAGCGTATCGAATAGTTGGTCAGTAGTGGATAACGGCACCAGCGCTCGGTATTCCTCGGGCGATAAAAACTGCGTCTTGACGCCAATGGTCTCAGCGACTGTGGCGTACTGAAGATGCTCATCGAGTCGATCTTGGTTCGTCGCCATACGTAGGCTGCCGACGTTTTTGTAGCCCGTAGGCTGACCGGTTTCCTCTTCAAGCGTTTGGTAGAGTTCGATGGAGTACTTTTGAATCTGCCCCATGCTGTAATTCATGTTGAATAGTGGCAGCAGGCCGGCCGCATGCCAGGTGCTGCCAGAAGTCAGCTCCGCTTTTTCGACCAGCACGACTTCGTCGCCCCAGCCGAGTTTGGCCAAATGATAGAGCGTACTCACGCCGACCACGCCACCGCCAATAACCACCACTTTTGCGTTTGATTTCATCGATGTCTATTCCTGATTGGGTTGAACGCCCATTACGCGCGAACGCGTTCGCTTTTTGGGTCATACATGGGTCGGCTACTGACGCGTGCACTGAAACGCTGTCCCGCGATTTCAATTTGATACGCCGACGTCAGCAGCGTGGCGGGTGTTTCCCCTTGTGCATGCTTAATAATGCCAAGGCCTACGGCGCGACCCAACGTGTGGCCATAGGCGCCGGACGTAATATAGCCCACGGACTCGCCATCTCGGTAGATCGTTTCATTGTGATAGAGCAGCGGCTCAGGATCGTCCAATGCAAACTGCAAAAGTCGTCGGGATACGCCTTCATCGCGCTGTCGTTGAACAGTCTCACGACCGATGAAATCAGTATCCATCGCGCACGCAAAACCCAGGCCCGCTTCAATGGGAGTGTCGAGGTCGTTGATATCATGTCCCCAGTGACGAAAGCCCTTTTCCATGCGGCACGCATCGAGCGTATGGTAGCCGCAGTGGCGGAGCGCCACGTCTGCACCGTGCTTGAGCAGATGCTGATACACGGTCAGTGCGCCACCGACCGGAATATACAGCTCCCAACCGAGCTCGCCCACGTAGGTGATGCGTTGAGCCAGTAGATCGACGCCGTCAATCGTGACATGACGCGCCGTGGCAAACGCAAAGCCCTCGTGGCTCCAGTCATCGTCGCTGACCGACTGCATCAGCACGCGTGCATTCGGCCCCATCACGCTGATCACCGCATAGTCGTGCGTCACGTCCTGCAGCGCACAGCGCGCGTCGGGGGCAATGTGTGTGCGCAGCCAGTGAAAGTCACGGCGACCCGTGGCGGGGCTAGTAATGATTTGGAAACACTCGCGGTCAAGTCGGGTGACGGTGACATCGGCCTCGATGCCGCCTTGTGCATTAAGCCACTGGGTGTAGACCACTTTGCCGTCGTCGACCGCTATGTTGTTGGTACAGATGCGTTGCAGCTGCGCCTCGGCGTCCGCGCCTTGAACCCGAAATTTGGCGAACGACGTTTGATCGAACAGGCCAACCGTCTCGCGCACTGCGGCGTGCTCGCGTCCGGCGCACTCAAACCAATTTTGTCGCTTGAAGCTGTATTCGTATTCGGGCTGCATGCCTGACGCGGCGAACCAATTGGTGCGTTCCCAGCCCGCCACTTCGCCAAAGCAGGCACCTTGGTCTTTGAGGGCCTCATGGAGCGGGCTGTGATAAATGCCACGCGACGTTTCATACTGACGATAAGGCCAGTGCATTTCATAAAGCAGGCCAAGTGTTTCACTCACGCGATGTTTGAGATAGTCGGCGTCGTTTTGAAAGACGAACGTGCGGCGAATATCCACATCCCAGAGGTCGGGGGTTGGGACGCCGGTAGTGATCCAATCCGCTAAGACTTTGCCTGCGCCCGAGGCGGACTGAATGCCCACCGAGTTAAAACCAGCCGCGACGAAAAAACCATTGAGTTCAGGCGCTTCGCCCAACAGATAACTGCCATCGGGCGTAAAACTCTCTGGGCCGTTGAAGAACGTTTGGATACCGGTCGATTCAAGTCGGGGAATACGCCGCATCGCGCCTTCAAGAATCGGCATAAAGTGGTCCAGGTCTTCGGGGAGCTCACCAAAACTAAAGTTGGCTGGGATACCTCCCATGCCCCAAGGTTTGGCCGTTTTTTCAAACGCGCCAATGAGGATTTTTCCCGCATCCTCTTTGTAATACGCATTGCCGTTTGCATCGCGCAATACAGGCAGGCCGGATGGCAGATCGTCCATCGGTTCGGTGATTGCATAGAAATGCTCGCAGGCGTGTAGCGGTACGCTCACGCCGACGTCTTGGGCAAGTTGGCGCGCCCACATGCCCGCGCAGTTCACCACACGCTGCGTTTTAATACGCTGTTCACCTGCATGCACCGCTACGACTTGCCCATTGGCGTGCTCTACCCGCGTGACGGGCGTGTGTTCCATCAGCGTCACGCCAAGCTGGCGAGCACCTTTGGCCAGCGCCATAGTGAGATCAACAGGATTGAGTTGACCGTCTTTTGGCACAAACACCGCGCCCTCAACATCTTCAATATTGAGGAGCGGCCACAATTCAGCCACTTCTTGCGGGCCCACGTCGCGAGCGTCGACACCGAGCTGCCGCGCCATAGTCGCGCCGCGCCGAACTTCTTCAAGACGCTCCTTACAAGTGGCTACGTTTAAGCTGCCATTTTGCTTCAGCCCGGTTGATTGGCCGGTTTCTGCTTCGAGCGTGGGATAAAGACCCAGCCCATACATAGACAGTTCGCTGAGTTTGCGCGAACCGCGTAGCTGCGGCACGAGTCCGGCGGCGTGCCAGGTCGTACCCGATGTCAGTTGATCCCGCTCGAGCAGCACGACGTCCGTGACGCCAAGCTTGCCGAGGTGGTAGGCGACGCTGCAGCCGACGACGCCACCGCCGATCACGACAACGCTTGCAGTTTCAGGCAAAGAACGCGAGTTCATGTTGGCGACCTTTTTCGTAACGACCGTTCGGTCGGTTGTGTATCCGTCTAATGATCCGTGGTGAGAGACACGCATGGCGCGCCGCGGGTGAGTCAGACACGCGATAGGGCGTCGTCAATCGACGCGACAATTTGGTCAATGTCCTGTTCCGTCGCGATGAGGGCCGGCGCCAGCGCAATCGTGTTGTTAAAGTCTCGGAAGCTGCGATTGGTGCGACCAATCATGACGCCTTGCTCAAGGCAGTCGGCGGCGATTTTCATCACCACGGTTTCATCGACCGGCGTTTTACTCCGTCGATCAGACACCAGTTCCAGACCACAGAAAAGACCTTTGCCTCGGACGTCCCCAATTAACTCGTGCTTGGATTTGAGCTCATGCAGTTTCGCGAGCAGATACGCGCCCACACGCTGGGTATTGTCGAGCAGGTTTTCGTCTTCAATGATGCGCAGGTTTTCAAGGGCAGCGACTGGGCCGGAGGCGCAACCGCCAAACGTGGATACATCACGAAAGTAGCCCATGCGATCTTTGGGGTCTTCCTTGAAGAGGTCGAACACCGCGTCAGTGGTCACCGTGCATGAAATGGCCGCATAACCGGAGGCGACGCCTTTGGCCATGGTGACGATGTCGGGTTTGATGCCGTAGTGTTGATAGCCAAACCACGTACCCGTGCGCCCTAATCCACACACCACCTCATCGATGTGCAGCAGTACGTCGTATTTTTTGCAGATGGCCTGAATGGTTTCCCAATAACCGGCCGGTGGAGTAATCACACCGCCACCTGCTGTGATGGGTTCGAGCACCACGGCACCAACGGTATCGGCACCTTCGCGAAGAATGGTCGTTTCAAGTTCTTGGGCGGCCCGCGGTCCGTAGTCGACGTCGTCGTACTGATTGCGGTATTCGAGACAGTGCGGCATTTCGACGAAGCCGGGTGCGAAGGGGCCGTACTGGTTCTTGCGTTCGAACTGACCGGTCGAGCTCAGGCACCCGATGGTGGTGCCATGGTAGTCGCGTTCACGATAAATGATCTTATGCTTTTTGCCCCCGTATTTAAGGTGCGCAATTTGGCGAACGATCTTGTACGCCTTCTCGTTCGCCTCGGAGCCAGAATTGGAAAAATACACGCGTCCCATGCCGGGCATTTTTTCGAGCAGCCGTTCGGCAAAAAGCGCGCCCGGTACATTCCCCGCGGAGTTGGCAAAGAAGCACATGTCGACCAGTTGGTCATGGACCGCTTTGGCGATTGATGTTCGCCCGTAACCCACGTTCACCGTCCAGAGTCCACCGGAAACAGCGTCTAGATACTCTTTGCCATTGGCGTCCCACACGCGCAGCCCTTTGCCCTTGACCACCATCATCGGTGGGCTGGCATCGAACGCGTAGTGGTTGGTCAAGTGATGCCAGACGTGTCGACGGTCTAATTCGGCCACATGGCTAAACGGTTCCGAGGTCAAATTGGCAACCATAGTGAATCCCTCAGTTGGATAAAACGGTACAGTGAATGACGTTGATCGCACACTAGCGCGAACCTCTCTGTATCTATAGCACCAACCTGATCGTCGCCGTTGGCCAGGTATCGCTAGCCACTATATAAAACAATAAGATAGCCTGTGACAAACGCGTGTTCTGACCATTTTGCTTCGGGTCAGTGACGAATCGTTGGCGTCCGGTGCGGCAAGCGTATAGCGTTGGCCACTGAACCGCCCAGCAATGTGAGTAACTCGCTATCCGACAGCTCTTTCATCTTGATCCTGGCAGTGACCAGAGTCTGCAGAAACAAATCGTTGAGCAGATTGTGGCGGCTATCGTGCGCGGCAACATCCCGCCCGATAAACCACTGCCGCCCAGCCGCGTGTTGGCCAGCCAGCTGGGGGTTGCGCGCAATACGGTGACGCTGGCGTATTACCGTTTGAAAGACGATGGGTTTTTGGTATCCAAAGAACGCAGCGGATTTTATGTTAATCCAGACGCGATCGAGGCCTCGGCGGCGGTGCCACGCCGTGCAACAGATACGGTCGATCCGCTGTTTGCACCGGATTGGTCGGCACGTACGCTGCGCCTACCGTCGGCTCAGCGCAATATCGAAAAGCCAGGCAATTGGACGGAGTATCCGTACCCGTTTATTTACGGCCAACTCGACTACAATCTCTTCCCTGTGCATCACTGGCGCGAGTGCTGTCGAGATGCCGCGAGCGTGAGCGCGGTGCGTGACTGGGCCGGCGATCAGGTGCATCAAGACGACGATATGCTTATCGCGCAAATCCGGCAGCACCTGTTGCCAAGACGCGGCGTGTTCGCCGAATCTGACCAGATCATGATCACCGTGGGCGCACAGCAGGCGTTGTATATGATCGCGCGTTTGTTTTTGGATGCGACCACAACCATTGGGATTGAAGACCCCGGGTATGTGGATATTCGCAATATCGCCGATCTCAATAGAGCGCGCATTCAGCCATTGCCGATCGATGAGCAGGGGCTTGTGATCAACAACGCGATCGGCCGCTGCGATTACGTTTATGTCACACCAAGCCACCAGTCGCCGACAACGGTCACATTGCCACTGGAACGCCGCAATGCGCTGTTAGATATGGCGGTGCGTGATGACATTGTGATCATTGAGGATGATTACGAGAGTGAAATGGCGTTTTTGTCGACGCCCACGCCCGCGCTCAAGAGCCTGGATAAGAACAGCCGAGTGATTTACGTCGGAAGTTTGTCGAAGACGTTGGCGCCCGGTTTGCGGATTGGTTACGTGGTGGCGTCGGCAGACTTGATCCGCGAACTGCGAGCGATGCGTCGACTGATCGTGCGGCATCCGGCAGCCAATAATCAACGGGCGGCGGCGATGTTTATGGCCCGTGGCTACTATGAGTCCCACAAGCGCTCGCTGGTGCGAACCTACAAGGAGCGACACCTGGCGCTGCGCGATGCACTCGATCGTTACTTGCCCGATAGCACCACCGTACCCGCTCATGGCGGATCCTCCTTTTGGATCACCGCGCATCCACGGCTGGATGCTCGCAAGCTCGCCGAGGCCGCGGCCTCCCACGGCCTGTTGATCGAGCCGGGCGACGTGCATTTTCAATCCGCCAACCCTCCACGAAACTGCTTCCGATTGGGGTTTTCCTCAATCGACACCGAGCGAATCGAGCCGGGTATCAAGCTTTTGAGCGAACTGGTCGAACGTACGTCCGATTCACACTAGATTCGGACACCCGATGTCGCCGCGGCGCGGCGCGCGCTTTGGTGCCACCTGCCGGTTTGCTGTGGCCCTATGGGTCGGGCACGTCTCTCGCTATCGTCAGTCCCGTGCCTGTATACCCAGGCCTCCGCCTCAAACCAACTTATAAGGAATGCCACGATGACCCGCATGACTCCCAGTGAAGCCTTTGTTGAGACTATGGTGGCGCATGGCGTCAAGGATATTTTCGGCATCATGGGTTCGGCTTTTATGGACGCTATGGATATTTTTGAGCCCGCCGGCATTCGATTTATTCCCGTGGTGCACGAGCAGGGCGCGGCCCACATGGCCGACGGCTACTCGCGCGTGAGTGGCCGGCACGGTGTGGTGATCAGCCAAAACGGACCCGGCGTGACCAACACCGTGACGGGTATTGCGGCGGCGTATTGGGCGCATTCGCCCGTGGTCAACGTGACGCCAGAAATCGGCACGATGGGCATCGGTCACGGGGGGTTTCAAGAAGCCAACCAGCTGCCGATGTTTGAAGAATTCACGAAGTATCAGGCGCACCTCAACAACCCTGCGCGTATGGCCGAATACACCGCTCGATGTTTTGATCGGGCGCTATCCGAAATGGGGCCGACCCAACTGAATATCCCGCGCGATCTGTTTTATGGCGATATTGATGTTGATATCCCGGCGCCCATGTCGCTCGATCGTGGTCCCGGCGGCGAACGCACCTTAAGCGAAGCGGCAGAATTGTTAAGCCGAGCCAAATTTCCGGTCATCGTCTCAGGCGGCGGTGTGGTCAATGCCAATGCGGTTGCTCAATGCCAGAATCTGGCTGAGCGACTCGGCGCGCCGGTGGTCAACAGTTACCTTCATAACGACTCGTTCCCAGCGAGCCATCCACTGTGGTGTGGACCGCTGGGCTACCAAGGGTCGAAAGCGGCCATGAAATTAATTAGCCAAGCCGACGTCGTACTTGCTCTGGGCACTCGCCTTGGGCCCTTCGGCACGCTGCCTCAGCACGGCATGGACTATTGGCCGAGCGATGCCAAGATCATTCAGGTTGATGCGGACCATAAAATGCTCGGCCTGGTCAAAAAAATCTCAGTGGGAATTTGCGGCGATGCTAAAGAGACGGCCGAGTCATTGTTGGCGCGGCTGGGTCAAAGCACGTTGGCATGTGATGCTAACCGAGACGAACGAGCGGCCAAGATTGCGCACGAAAAAAGTGAGTGGGAACAGGAGTTGGATAGCTGGATCCATGAGCGAGACGACTACAGTTTGGACGCGATTAAGCGCGCCGATGGGAAATACCTGCATCCTCGGCAGGTGCTACGCGAACTGGAGAAAGCCATGCCGAAAATGGCTATGGTGTCGACCGATATTGGCAATATTAACTCTGTGGCGAACAGCTATTTGCGCTTTGAACAGCCACGTAGTTTCTTTGCGGCCATGAGTTTCGGTAATTGCGGTTACGCGTTCCCAACCATTATCGGCGCGAAAGCCGCTTCGCCCGAACGCCCCGCCATCAGTTATGTAGGCGATGGGGCGTGGGGTATGAGCATGGGTGAGACCATGACGTGTGTGCGGGAGAATCTGCCGGTGACGGCGGTGGTGTTTAACAATGGTCAATGGGGCGCAGAGAAGAAGAACCAGGTTGATTTTTATGACCGCCGTTTTGTCGCGGGCGAACTGGATAACCAGAGTTTCGCTGGAATCGGTCGAGCAATGGGCGCAGAAGGCGTTACGGTGAGTGCGTTGGATGAGGTCGGACCTGCCTTGGAGGCCGCGATCGATGCACAAATGAAAGACGGCAAGACGACCGTGCTTGAAATTATGTGCACCCAAGAACTTGGCGATCCGTTCCGCCGCGACGCGTTATCCAAACCGGTGCGCTATCTCGATAAGTACAAAGACTATACGTAAGCGCATGCGGGCTCATCGGCCATGTTGAGCGATAAACCCGTTGAAATCCCCGCGGGTCTACTGACGCGCGCGCAGCGGTGCACGCCGCTACAGGCCGTTGTTGCCAACGCGGGCTCGCGCGTGGTGTTGGAAAGCGCCAAACTTGCGATGGACTACGGTCTTCTTGTTCCAACACTCGTCGGCGAGGCGTCGGTCATCGATCGTGAAGCACATGCGCTTGGCTGGGATCTTAGTGCTGTACGAACGGTGCCCGCGGCGGACGAGCACGAGGCCGCGCGCACGGCGGTGGCACTGGTGCGTGATGGCGAGGGGGATGCGCTGGTTAAAGGGGATGTCCACACCGACGTGCTGTTGCGCGCCGTGTTGGATAAGTCTCGTGGCATTCGTACGGAGTCGTTGTTGAGTCATGTTTTTCACATGACGGTGCCGGGCAGTGATCAGTCGCTGTGCATCACCGATGCGGTACTCAATGTGTTGCCGACATTGGCGCAAAAACAGGCCATTTTGGAAAATGCCATTACGCTGTTGCACGCACTCGGCAATCCAGACCCCAAAATCGCGTTACTGTCAGCCGCGGAAACCGTGAGTACCGCCATGCCGTCGTCGGTGGAGGCGGCGGCGCTGCGCGACTGGGCGCAGACGCATCGACTCAACGCGACGGTTGACGGTCCGCTTGCTTTCGATCTTGCGGTCTCGCCAGAGGCTGCGACGATTAAGGGACTGCAAAGCGCGGTCGCCGGACGCAGCGATGCATTACTCGTGCCGAACATTGAGACGGGTAACGCGCTGTTCAAAATGATGGTTTATTTTCAAGCGGCCTCAGCAGCCGGGATTGTGCTGGGGGCACGCGTCCCGATCATGCTGACATCGCGAGCCGATCCGCCGGCAGCGAGGGTAGCCTCCGCAGCGCTAGCGCTCGTGTCTGCGCATCATGCCAAGGCCTAGTCGGCGGCTCAGTTAAGGACACACGGAAACCTGCCCCGCACCAACGCCCGTTGCCATACCGCGATCTTAGTCGTGTGACTTGGCGAGCGCTCGATCGATCGCCTCACTTCGTCGAGTCAGTCGCCTTTGGCGCATGACTCAATTCTGCGTGTGTCATGTACCTATTCGCTGTTGGTCGCGACGACCGGGCCAGGGCTAGGTTGAGTTTCACTCGTGCGCGCTTCATCATGCAATCGCACCGACTGGGAGAGGTGGGAACATGGGGCCGTTAAACGGACTGAAAATCATCGAGGTGAAAGGGCTGGGACCTGGCCCGTACGCGGGCATGCTGTTGGCCGATTTAGGTGCCGATGTGATTGTGATCGAGCGCAGCGGTGCGCCGGGCATCGCGCCACCCGCTGAGCGCGACGTGTTTTCGCGTGGAAAGCGTCGTCTATCGCTGGACTTGAAATCATCGAACGGTATCCAGGTGCTTAAACTGTTGGCTCAACAGGCGGATGCGCTCATCGAAGGCTTCCGGCCCGGCGTCATGGAGCGACTCGGTGTCGGACCTGATGCGCTGCACGACCTGAATCCCAAATTAGTCTACGGACGCATGACCGGTTGGGGGCAGACTGGCCCGCTATCGCAACGCGCCGGCCACGATATTAACTACATTGCCCTTACCGGCGCGCTGCACGCGATCGGCGAGCGCGACACACCTCTGCCGCCATTGAATCTCGTGGGTGATTTTGCGGGTGGCAGTTTGTTTCTAGTCACCGGTGTGCTTGCGGCATTATGGGAGGCGCGCGTCTCCGGTCAGGGGCAGGTGGTCGATGCCGCGATTAGTGACGGCAGCGCGCACCTGATGTCGTTGTTTTATACCTTAAGTGAGTTGGGTATGTGGACAACCATTCGACAGCGCAATATGTTGGATGGCGGTGCACCGTTTTATCGGGTGTACGCCACTCAAGACGAGCGCTTTGTGGCGGTGGGCGCGCTGGAGCCGGCGTTTTTTGCCCAGTTGTTAGAGGGCACTGGTTTGCCCAGCGATTTTGCCCATCATCAACATAATCCATCGAAATGGCCGGAACTGAAAGCGGCGTTTGAGACCGTGTTTAAAACCCGCACGCGGGATGAATGGGTGGCGGTGTTTGAACAGACTGACGCCTGTGTTACGCCGGTACTGGATCTGCACGAAGCTTTGAACCATGCGCACAACGCAGCGCGCGACACATATGTAACCGTCGACGGTGTCGACCAGCCGGCACCGGCACCGCGTTTTAGTCGTACTGCCTGTGCAGCGCCGACGTCGCCTGCGTCGCTCGGAGACCTTCGGCACACCTTATCCGCCTGGGGTGTCTCTGAGTCGGCGCTATCGGCATTCGAATCCGAACGCGAGCCGTAGCCTTCTGGACTTTGTCCATCGCGCCTTTTAGTCTGGACATCCAACGTCTATTTTCGGAGGGCGACCGTGCAGCAGCTCAGCGGGCTCGACGCGTCATTTCTTTACCTTGAGACAGCCAATTCGCCGATGCATATCGGCGGCCTATCGATTTACGATCCCTCCACAGCGGAGGGTGGACGGGTCACGTTTAAACAAATATTGGCCAATATTACGGCTCGCGCGCAGCGGATTCCCGCGCTGACGAATACGCTCGTCGAGGTGCCGTTGAGTCTCGATCATCCGTATTGGCGGACCGACGGCGATTTTGATCCCGAGTTTCACATTCGACACATTGCGTTGCCCAAGCCCGGCGATTGGCGTCAGTTATGCATCCAAGTGTCGAGGTTGCACGCTCGACCGCTCGATCGTGCGCACCCACTGTGGGAAATGTATGTGATCGAAGGTCTCGATAATGTGGAGGGCTATCCACCGGGATGTTTTGCGATATTGAGTAAAATGCACCACGCCGCGATTGACGGCGCGTCTGGCATTGAGATCGCTTCGGTGATTCATGATCTTGACCCATCACCGGCGTCATTGCCCAAAATGCGTC
>JBCCHD010000049.1 GCA_039028935.1 Pseudomonadota bacterium
CCGAACCGATAATTGCCCCGGCGCCGAGTCGACGCGTACGAGTCACGTGTTCGATCAGCTGCAAAAAATTGAACGTCATATCGACGCCACAGCGTGGTGCACCAAACTGTTCACCGTTGAGGTGCGTAGTAAGCGCCAAGTCAAGTGTGCCGTCTCGGTAGTGTTCACCGAGTTCGTCGGGCGTGACGGCTACAGGCGAGAACGCGGTCGAGGGCTTGGACTGATAAAAACCAAAACCTTTAGCGAGTTCGCCGGGTATCAATCCACGCAGCGACACGTCATTTAGAATCATAATGAGCTTAATGTGGTCGGCCGCCTGTCCCGCCCTGGTGGCCATGGGCACGTCGTCGGTGACGACCGCCGTTTCGGCCTCCATATCGATACCAAACTCGGTACTCGGCACCACGATGTCATCGTGAGGTCCCAAAAAGTCGTCCGAACCACCTTGATACACAAGCGGATCATGCCAAAAACTCTCGGGCATTTCCGCACCACGCGCCTTGCGCACCAATTCCACATGATTGACATAGGCGCTGCCATCCACCCAGTGATAGGCGCGGGGAAGTGGCGCGTGAGCAACCGCCGGATCAAAAGCGGTTGATGCCACCGCGTCGTTTTGCAGTTGCGTGAACAGCGCTTCGAGTTTGGGACTGGTACTCGCCCAATTATCGAGTGCAGCCTGCAAGGTAGGGGCGATATCGCCAGCGGGTGTCATGCGCGTCAGATCACGACTGACCACGACCAGCTGACCATCGCGCGTTGAATTATTAATCGTCGCAAGTTTCACAGTGTTTCCTTGAGTATCTTAAGTTTTAACAGGCACTCTGCGAAGAGTGGCCTTTCTGATCATGAGCGCGCGTTGAGATGGCGCACGTGAAAGCGAATGTGCTCTTCCATAAATGTGGCAATATGAAAATAACTGTGGTCGTAGCCCTCGCGCCGGTGGAGCGTCAGCGGATAGTCCACATCGCGACAGGCTGCCTCGAGTAATTCGGGTCGCAATTGTTCTTCGAGAAAACCGTCGGCCGCACCTTGATCGACCAACATGGGCAACGGATGCTCGGCTTGTCGTACTAATTCAACCGCGTCATACGATCGCCACGCATCGTGGTTGTCACCCAGATACAGGCCAAACGCCTTCCGTCCCCAGGGAACTTGACTGGGTGCCACAATCGGCGCAAACGCCGACACGCTCGCGTAGGGTTGCGCGTGACGCAGTGCCATTACCAGCGCACCGTGACCGCCCATCGAATGTCCCATGATGGCGCAACGCTCGCCGTCTATGGGGAAGTGAGAGCGAATCAAGGCCGGCAATTCCTCGCCCACATAGTCGAACATGCGGTAGTGATGATCCCAGGGCTGCTCCGTCGCATTAACGTAAAACCCGGCCCCATGTCCCACGTCCCAGGCCCCCTCCGCGTCGTCGGGCACATGATCGCCGCGCGGGCTGGTGTCTGGCGCCACAATGGCGACGTTGTGACGTGCGGCATACTGCTGCGCGCCGGCTTTTTGGACGAAGTTTTCATCTGTGCAGGTGAGCCCAGACAGCCAATACAGAACTGGCACCGATTGTGTGTCGGCCGCTGGCGGTAAATAGATAGAGAAATGCATGGTGCAATCCAAAACCGTCGAGGCGTGCGCAAAACGCTTTTGCACCCCACCAAATGAGCGGCTCGCACCGACTTGCGTTAAATTTTCAGGAAGTTGACTCACCCCATACCCTCAACGTCATCAATCAATATTCAATTACCGATCGGATACTCTCACCAGCGTGCATCAGATGAAACGCTTCATTAATCTCGCTGAGCGGCATTTTATGCGTGATCAATGAATCAATGTCGATCTTACCGTCCATGTACCAATCGACAATTTTAGGCACGTCGGTGCGTCCACGCGCGCCGCCAAAGGCGGTGCCGCGCCACACCCGGCCCGTCACCAGCTGAAAGGGTCGCGTCGCGATTTCCTGGCCAGCACCGGCCACACCAATGATCATCGATTCGCCCCAGCCTTTGTGGCAGCACTCGAGCGCCTGACGCATGGTGTTGACATTGCCAATGCACTCAAAGCTGTAATCCGCACCACCGCCCGTAATGTCGATCACCGCATCGACCACATTCTCAACATCCTTCGGATTGATAAAATGCGTCATACCAAACTGCTCGCCTAACGCTTCGCGTGCGGGATTAAGATCAACGCCAACGATCTTGTCCGCACCGATTAGCCTCGCACCTTGGATCACGTTGAGTCCGATTCCGCCCAGACCGAACACCACTACGTTGGAGCCCGGTTCGACCTTCGCATCGAACGCCACCGCACCGACACCAGTGGTGACGCCGCAGCCGATGTAGCACACCTTATCGAACGGTGCGTCCTCGCGAATTTTGGCGACCGCAATTTCCGGTAGCACTGTGTGATTGGAAAACGTGGAGCAACCCATGTAGTGCAAAATAGGCTCGCCATCGATGGAGAAGCGACTCGTGCCGTCGGGCATCACGCCCTGGCCTTGCGTGGCGCGAATGGCCTGACACAAGTTGGTTTTGGGGTGTAGACAATAATCGCACTCTCGACACTCCGGCGTGTAGAGCGGTATCACATGATCACCGACGTTAAGAGACGTCACACCCTCGCCGACCTCAATGACCACACCTGCACCCTCGTGCCCCAATATGGCCGGAAACGCCCCTTCTGGATCGTCGCCCGACAGCGTAAACGCGTCGGTATGGCAAACGCCCGTTGCCTTCAATTCGATCAGCACCTCGCCGGCCTGAGGCCCTTGAAGATCCACATCAAGAATCTCAAGCGGTTTGCCCGCCGCCAATGCCACAGCCGCTTTGGTTTTCATATGCTTCCCCTCTAAAAAGCAGGTCCGAAAGTGTAACGAACTTAACCTAGTCACGAAAGCGAGGATGTTTGTCCTCGCCAATCTGCGGTCGACGTGCGGTACCCCCGCATATAAACGAACGAAACTATTGACCTGCTCCTTTAATTTCGCTGTACTGCGGGCTGCTTTTGCGCAGTGCAAAAACGCCATCGAAATCGATTGGCCGCTCAACTGTCTGCACACATTACTCGGCCCACATCGCGACATGAGTATCCCGTTATGAGTTCCACCTCTACTACGTCACCCGCCGCGCCGTTTCCTTCTCCACAATCGCTCGGCGCGCCGGCCGATATCGCGAGCTCAAATTGGGTGGTTTGCAAATTTGGCGGGACCAGCGTCAGTTCGCGTGAAAACTGGATGCACATCGTTCGCTGTCTCAACGCACGGCATCTTGAAGGACTCAATACGTTCGTTGTTCACTCCGCATTTGCCGGCGTGTCGGACGCACTCGAATCGATAGCGCGACACCCCGATAATGCCCAGTCTCAAGCGGCGCATCTTATTGAGCTGCATACGGAGCATGCCCGCACTCTGGCGGTCGATGCGACGCTGATCGATCAGGAAGTCGGTGAATTGCGTGCGCTTGCCCAGCGATTTGCAGAGGGCGTGGCCGCCCCCGCAGAAACCGCAACGTTGATGGGATTAGGCGAGCGCATGAGCACGCGACTGGGGTGCGCCTTTCTAGCCGATCAGGGCATCGAAACCATTCGACTGGATGCGCGCGACTGGCTGACCACACTGCCCGGACCGAACGCCTCCACGCGATCACCCTGGTTGTCCGCTGTGTGTGATGACAAACCCGATCAAGCGCTTCAATCGCACATCAAGGCGCACCGCTGCGTTGTCACACAAGGTTTTATCGCTCGCGGACCGGATGGAGAGGATGCGTTACTGGGTCGCGGCGGCTCGGACACGTCCGCGGCCTATTTTGCGGCCAAATTGGGTGCGCAGCGGCTGGAAATATGGACTGACGTCCCCGGCATGTTTAGCGCCGATCCACGAATTGTGCCGTCGGCGCGCACGCTTAAGAGTCTGCACTACGATGAGGCTCAGGAACTCGCCGCGATGGGCAGTTCCGTACTCCATCCGCATACACTCACGCCACCCGCACGCTATGGCATCCCGGTGTTCGTTCGCAGCACCACTCAACCTGAGCTCGAAGGCAGCTGCATTGCCGCGCATCCGCCAGGCGCGCACGCCGCGGTTAAAGGTATTGCGTTTCGACGCGACTTAACGCTGATTTCGATGGCCAACCCAGCCATGTGGCAACAAGCCGGCTTTCTCGCGAAGGCCTTTGCGGTGTTTGATGCGTTTGGTGTCTCTATCGACCTAGTGTCGACGTCTGAGAGCACGGTGACCGTATCGTTAGACCCATTGTCCGCCGCCGAACAACGCACGCTCGAACCGCTCGTCGCGTCATTGCGCGCGCTGTGTAAGGTGACCGTGATCGAGGATTGCGCGTCGGTGAGCCTGGTCGGACGCAATATCCGTACGATGCTGCATCGGCTCGCGCCGGCGATGACGGTGTTTGCCGAACACAAGATTCACCTTCTGTCGCAGGCAGCGAACGATCTTAATTTCACGGTGGTTGTCGATGCCGAACAAGGCACACGGCTCACCCATAAATTGCATGACGCGATTATTCAGCAAGACACTGAGCACGACACATTTGGTCAATCGTGGGAGCGCCTTAACCAATCGCCCGCCGCCGCCCCGGCATTACATTGGTGGGTGACGCACCGCGACGCTTTGCTCAATTTGATGCAGGATCGCGACTGCGCGTTTGTGTATCACGCCGACACCATTCGCGAACGGGTCGGTTCGATGAAACACCTCGGCGCACTGGACAATGTGCTGTACGCCATGAAAGCGAACCCAAACGAACAGGTACTCGAGACCATTTACGAGGCGGGCATGAGTTTTGAGTGTGTCTCGCCTGGCGAACTTAAGCGCCTGTTCAAATTGTTCCCAGCCATCGATCGCCAGCACATTCTCTATACCCCCAATTTTGCGCCGCGAGACGACTATCGATTCGGCCTCAACAGCGGCGTTCGCGTGACGCTCGACAATTTGTTTCCCTTGCGACATTGGGGCGAGGACTTTCGGGGACGCGACGTCTTTGTCCGCCTCGATCCCGGCCACGGTAAGGGCCATCACGAACTCGTACGTACCGCGGGCGCACAATCCAAATTCGGCATACCGCTGTTTGAACTCGAGGAACTTCAGACACTCGCCAAACAGTTCGACGTGCGCATTAAGGGCATTCACGCCCATAGCGGTAGCGGCATCATGGAAAGCGGCAACTGGCGCCAAGTGGGTCGCGTGCTCTCTGCGGCCGCAGCGCGATTTCCGGAGGTTGAGATCATCGATCTGGGCGGCGGGCTGGGTATCCCTGAAAAACCCGGTGACCCACCCCTGGACATGGTCAACGTGGACCGCGCGCTCACGACGCTTCGCGAAGAATACAGCGATTATCGGTTCTGGATGGAGCCGGGTCGCTTTATCGTGGCCGAAGCCGGCGCGTTACTCGCTCGTGTCACGCAAACCAAAGGCAAAGGGGATGTGCAATACGTGGGGGTCGCCACGGGCATGAATTCGTTGATACGACCCGCGCTCTATGGCGCCTACCACCCAATCGTCAACCTATCGCGCCTAGCGGACACGCCCAGTGAGCGCTACACCGTGGTGGGTCCCAACTGCGAAACCGGGGATCGCCTGGGACTCGATCGTGCGCTGCCATCTTGCCAAACAGGCGATGTACTGCTCATCGCCAACGCCGGCGCGTACGGTTATGCGATGAGTTCGCGCTACAACCTCCGCGAACCGGCCCAAGAGTTTCTACTCTGACAGACTCCACCTCGCGCCGGAGCCGGCGTCGGTCAACACCCCTCAGGTTGCGATAAGCCGACACCTAGATGCGTTACAACGTCGTCAATATCTGGCAGGATGCTCGTTTGTTCTGTTCATCTTTGGGGGCATCATGAACCGCTTTGTACTATCCCTCTTCGGGGCGTTGCTCTGCGCAGCCGCACTCGCTAACGACACCACACCCGGCCTCAATGACGAGACCTTTGCTGGCCTTGAGCTGCGGGGCATCGGCCCTGCCTTCATGTCAGGACGTATTGCTGACATCGCCATTGACCCGACCAACACGAGCACGCGCTACATCGCCGTGGGCAGTGGCGGCGTGTGGAAAACCACCAACGCCGGCGTAACCTGGGAGTCGATATTTGACGGCCAAGGCGCCTACAGCATCGGCGCGATCACGATCGATCCCAATCATCCGCAGACTATCTGGGTGGGAACCGGCGAAAACGTCAGTGGTCGCCATGTCGGTTATGGCGACGGTATCTACGTCAGTCATGATGGTGGTGGCAGTTGGGAAAACATGGGCCTCGAAAAATCGGAGCACATCGGCATGATTCGCGTTGACCCGCGCGATTCGGACACTGTTTTTGTCGCCGCGCAGGGACCGCTGTGGTCATCTGGCGGCGAGCGAGGGCTCTACAAAACCACCGATGGCGGCGAAAACTGGACGCGTGTACTCAAGGGCAATCAGTGGACCGGTGCCGGCGAAGTACATATGCATCCGGACAACCCGGATATTCTGTATGCCACGACGTGGCAGCGTCTGCGTACCGTGGCGGCTTTAATGAACGGCGGACCCGACACCGGCATTCATAAATCAACCGACGGCGGTGAAACCTGGACCGAGTTAACCAACGGCTTACCTTCGGGTGACATGGGTAAGATCGGTCTGGCCATTTCGCCGATGCAGCCCGATGTCATCTACGCCACGATCGAAATCGGTGACCGCAAAGGTGGGGTCTATCGCTCGGACAACGGCGGCGCGAGCTTCACGAAACAAAGCGACTACATTTCCAGTGGTACCGGTCCACACTACTATCAAGAATTGTTCGCTAGCCCGCATAAGTTTGATCAGCTCTATCATATGGACGTGTTTCTCCATATTTCCGACGACGGCGGTAAGACATTTGTCCGCACAAAATACAACGACAAACACGTTGATCATCATGCCATCGCGTTCTTGCCGGACGATCCCGATTATTTGTTGGTGGGCACTGACGGCGGTTTGTACGAATCGTTCGACAGCGGTAACAAGTGGCGCTTTACAGGCAACTTACCGCTCACGCAGTTTTACAAAGTCGCCATCGATTTTGATTTGCCGTTTTATAATGTCTACGGCGGCACGCAGGACAACAACAGTCAGGGCGGGCCATCCCGCACAGACAATTGGACCGGAATATTGAATTCCGACTGGTTTGTCACGCTGGGTGGGGATGGCCACCAGTCGGCCGTTGACCCAACCAACCCCGACATCGTGTATGCCCAATGGCAGCAGGGCAACCTGACCCGCTACGACCGCAAAACGGGTGAAACGGTGTACATCAAACCGCAACCCGGCCCCGGCGAACCGTCCGAACGTTTCAACTGGGACGCCCCCATTCTGATCAGCCCGCATGATCCCGCCGTGCTGTATTTTGGCAGTTCGCGCGTGTGGCGCTCACCGGATCGCGGTGACAGTTGGCAAGCGATTAGCGGCGATCTGACACGCGACGTCGATCGACTCAGAGAACCGATGATGGGTCGTCAGTGGAACGATAAGGCCGCCTGGGATCTGTACGCCATGTCGATGTACAGCACCGTCACATCACTTTCCGAGTCGCCGCTTGAGCCCAACCTGCTCTATGCCGGCACAGATGATGGACTCATCCAGATCAGCGAGAACGGCGGTGAATCCTGGCGTGAGATCGACAGCCTGCCCGGTGTTGCCGACTACTTCTTTGTCAATGACATCAAAGCCGACCTGCATGACAAAGACACGGTGTACGTGGCCGTCGACCAGCATAAGAACGGCGACTTTGCCCCGTACTTGTATAAGAGCACTAACCGCGGACGCAGTTGGCGCAGCATTACCGCCAATCTGCCCGAACGCCACCTCGTTTGGCGCATCGTGCAAGATCATGTCGACCCGGAGCTGCTGTTTGTGGGCACTGAGTTTGGCGTGTTCTTTACCCTCGACGGTGGAAAGCGCTGGGTCAAACTGACCGGTAACGCACCAACGATCTCGTTCCGCGATCTGGTGATACAACCTCGCGAAAACGATCTGGTTGGCGCAACGTTCGGGCGCGGCTTTTACATTTTCGACGATTACAGCGTACTGAGACACATTGACCCCGATACACTCGAGACCGAGGCGCAGTTGTTCCCGGTACGCAAAACACCTTGGTATGTGCCCAAGAGCACGATCGGTTGCGATCAGCCAGGCTGTCGCGCGAGCCGTGGTGGCAGCCTGTTTGTGGCGCCAAACCCCGACTTTGGAGCAATCCTGACCTATTACCTGCCTGAAGCACTGCAAACACGTCAGGCCAAACGGCATGCGGATGACAAGAAGCTCGCCGCCGATGGCGATGATACGGTGTTCCCCTCCTTCGACGCGTTACACGAGGAAGAATCGGAGAGTGAGCCCGCCGTGGTGCTTCTGATCAAAGACGCCAATGGCAATTTAGTGCGGCAAGTCACTGGCCCCACGGGTGCAGGTTTTCATCGCGTCGCCTGGGATTTGCGCTATCCCTCTAAGGCGTCGTGGGAGCCACCTGAAGACCCGACGCCATGGAATTCGCCGCCTACCGGCCCATGGGCGGAACCTGGCACGTACAGCGTAACGTTCGCAACGCGTGTGAACGGTGAACTGACGGTCACCGATCAGGTGCATGAGTTTGAGGTCGCGCCAATTCGCGAACCGACGTTAACCGGCGCCACGCAAGGAGAGCGCTTAGCGTTCAATCGTCAGACCGAAGAACTACGACGTCAGGTGACCATCACATCAGAACGCGTCGGCGCTGCGCTCGAGCAGCTTAAGTCGGCGGCCGGCACACTGCGCCGGTTCAATGCCGATCCTTCGCTCTTGACTGAAGCTGAGCGTCTAGCACGTGAGTTGGGGAATCAGGCCCGCTTGATCAACGGTGACAGCAATGCCTCTCGCTATAACTCTGCGGAGTTTGTGTCTATTTGGCAGCGTGTGTTTGTGGCGGGATCCGGTGTGGACAATACCTACGGCCCGACCGAGACGATGCGCATGAGCCTGAACATCGCAAACGACAAATTAGCTGAGGTGCGCGCGGTGACGACACCGCTGCTTGAATCAGAACTGCCTGCGCTAATGGAACGCCTCGATGCAGCGGGCGTACCTTGGACTAAGGGTCGATAGCAGACGAGTCGACACGATCATCGTTCGAAGAACCGGCGGGCTCGCCTGCCGGTTCTTCGGGCAGTCATTTAAAAGCTCTCGGACAATAACTGCTCAAGACTCGACCACGAACGACGCTGCGCCAGTTCGTTATATTGCAAACCGCGCTCGGGCGCGTTTGCACCGGGCACAGCAAACGAATGGTAGGCAAAACCATAGCGATGTAGCTGCCAGTCCGCCTCACGCGCGGTCAGCTCTCGCTGTACTGCGGTGACGGCCTCATCCGGCACGAGGGGATCGGCGTCGCCATGAAGAATAAGCACTTTTGCATTGATCGGCGCGCTGAGCATGCGGGGTGGCGGAGTTAAGGCCCCATGAAAACTCGCCACTGCGCGCACGTCATCTCGAGAGCGAGCGACATCCAGCGCACAAAGCCCACCAAAGCAATAACCGATGACCGCCATTTTCAGACCATCAACATTGGGCTGGTTTGCAATAAAATCGATGCTAGCCGATAGGCGTGTGCGCAGAGACTCCCGGTCCTCTTTCAGGGCGTCCATTTTTACCCTACCCTGCGCAAAATCGGTTGTCGCAAAGCCTTCGCCATAGACATCAAGCGCCACGCCCACGTAGCCCATCCGCGCCAACGCACGTGCCCGGTCTAACACAAACTCGTTGCGGCCCAAAATGGTGCCGCACACCATAACCACCGGCTGCTCACCGTTTTGTTCGTCATCCCAAAACATTACGGGTCGGAAGGTTAGGCCGTCCTGCTCGAACACAAGGGTATCCTGGGTTAACGCCATCGATTTTCTCCAAATTGTGTGTCGACTATACTCACGCTATGAATGTTCAAACCTCGCCGGACGCCAACGCCGTCAAAGCCCTCCTCCAACAGGTTAACTTGCCGACTGAGGATATTACGCCGACCTTAACCGAGTCATTTATCGGTCACTACGACGGGCTTACTCTTATCGGTGTGGTTGGGTACGAACCGCTTGGCAACGTGGGATTGCTACGATCACTGGCCGTTCACCCCACCGCTCGTCGAGGCGGACTGGGGGCGAAATTAGTCGCCGCGATCGAAGCACTCGCCGCAGCTCAAGGTGTGAACACCCTCTATCTCCTGACCACCGATGCGGAGGCTTACTTTGCACACCACGGATTTGCACGCGTCGAGCGCGAGCAGGCGCCGGTCATTGTGCAGAAGACTGAACAATTTTCTTCTCTCTGCCCAGGCTCAGCCACGGTCATGCGCAAGTCTCTTGATGAGTCGGACACGCCTTAGCGACAAACCGATAAGGTGGTGCCATTTAACCCGCACGCACGTCGTTCAATAGACGCTAGCTGTTGGCTTTCTCGAGCGCCTGTTTTTCCATTTTGGCCCAACTGTCTCGGAGTGTGACGACACGGTTGAACACCAAGGCATCCGTCGCACTTGTTGTATCGGCCGCAAAATAGCCTGTTCGCTCAAACTGATACGCCTGACCAGGCTCAGCCCGGGTTAGGGAGGGTTCAACTTGACCTTCCAGCACTGTCAACGAATCGGGATTAACCGTGCTCAACCAGTTTTCGCAACTGCCAGGCGATGCTTCCGTAAAAAGTCGATCATAAAGATTAATGGTCGCCGGCACGCTATGGGCAGCACTCACCCAGTGGATGGTTCCTTTCACCTTGCGTTCCGAGGTACCAGTGCCGCTGCGCGTGTCTTCGTCAACCGTACAATGCAGTTCAATCACAATGCCCTCATCGTCCTTGATCACGTCGACGCAGTCGATCACATAGGCAAACCGTAGACGCACAGCGCCGCCGGGTTTTAAACGGAAAAACTTACGCGGCGCCTCTTCCATAAAATCGTCTTGTTCGATGTAGAGCGTGCGTCCAAATGGCATTTCGCGCTTGCCCATCGAATCATCGCTCGGATGATTGACGGCAGGCAGTGATTCGGTGCGATCTTCGGGGTAATTCAGCAACGTTACTTTGAGCGGCCGGATCACCGCCATCGCTCGCGGCGCGCTAACATTGAACGTGTCGCGCACCGCTGATTCGAGCGCTCCCATTTCAATGAGGTTGTTCTTCTTGGTAACACCAATGCGTCGACAGAATTCGCGAATGGCTTCCGGCGCATAGCCTCGACGTCGCATACCGGCGATCGTTGGCATCCGCGGATCGTCCCAGCCTGTGACCACACCGCTTTCCACCAATTCATTGAGTTTGCGCTTGCTCGTAATTGTGTAGGCCAAATTAAGTCTGGAAAATTCAATCTGCTGAGGCCGTGTGGGAATGTCCACATGATCCAGCAGCCAGTCGTAAAGCGGTCGATGATCTTCAAACTCGAGGGTGCACAGAGAATGGGTAATGCCCTCAAACGCGTCGGACAATCCGTGGGCGAAGTCATACATCGGGTAAATACACCACGTGTCACCCGTGCGCTGATGACGCACGCGACGTATTCGGTACAGCGCGGGATCGCGCATGTTGATGTTAGGCGAAGCCATATCTATTTTTGCGCGCAGCACATGCGCACCGTCGTCAAATTCGCCCGACCGCATGCCGCGAAACAGCGCCAAGTTTTCGTCTACGCTGCGTGTGCGATAAGGACTGTCTTTCCCCGGCTCGGTCAGCGTGCCGCGATACGTTCGAATATCTTCCGCACTGAGTGAGTCGACATAGGCAAGTCCTTTCTCGATCAGCGCTTCGGCCGCCGCGTATAATTTGTCAAAATAGTCGGAGGCATGCGTCAAGCGATCGTTCCACTCAAACCCTAACCACGCCACATCCCGCTTGATGGCCTCGACGTATTCTTCGTCCTCTTTCGCAGGATTTGTGTCATCGAAACGCAGAAACGTCTGACCACCAAACTCTGCCGCCACACCAAAATTCAGACAAATGGACTTGGCATGTCCAACATGTAGATAGCCGTTCGGCTCGGGCGGAAACCGGGTCACTACTGTACCGCCATGTTTGCCCTGGGCCACATCACTACTGATGATCTGCCGGATAAAATCGTTCGAATCGGGTGCGTCGTCGGTCATGCCGTTTTACCTCTGGGCCGTGCGGATGCCCGGCCTCCTTTTCTCGCGCGCAGTTTAACAAAACCCCATGCGCCCGGATACGGGTCAGACTGCAAGAGGCGCATGGTCCAATCGCGTCGTAAACCGGTCACGCTTGTGCGACGGCGGCGATCAGCCAGGCCCCGAGTACGAGACACGACTGATCACATACTCTCGCTCTCTATCGCCGATGGTCAGTCGGAAATCATCATCAACGCGTTTTCCGAGCAATTGCCTCGCCATGGGCGAGTCGATACTGATAAAACCACGTTTTGCGTCGGTTTCGTCCGCCCCGACCAGACGGTAGACAACCACCTCGCCGTCTTCTTTTTCAAGCGTGACCCATGCGCCAAAGTACACTTCGCGGCGTTCCGCACCCTGCGGCACGACCTTGAGATTGGGCAGCCTTTTTTGCAGGAAGCGAATACGACGATCAATGCCGCCAAGCTCTTTCTTGCGATAAATGTACTCCGCGTTTTCAGAGCGGTCACCCTCGGCCGCTGCCGCGGCCAGCGCTTTGACCACGTCACTGCGACGCTGCCATAACGATTTTAGTTCAGCCTGCAATGCCTCGAAGCCCTCGGGGGTAATGTAGACCGAGGACGGCGGGAGCGGCGGGCGCCATCGACCCATCGCTAGTCTCGTTCCACGGAGTGCGTCGACCGACCGCTCACGCCGAACCCCGCGTCGCAATCAGTCGGGAGTCCGCCAGTGCCGCTGTGCGGTGGTGAACAATGGCCTGATAGGCGTCGCTCATCACCATCGATAAAAACGCCCCATAGTGGGGGTAGCGAACGATCAGCACGTCATCCCAGGATTCACCATCCGGCGCGATGAGCATGCCGGCGACACCACCGGAATGCATCACTTGCCCCCCCACACTCGCCAACAACGGTTGCGTATGTCGACCGTAATCCGCATACGCCTCACGTCCGGTACGACTGGAGTCGTCCTCGGCCTGCTCGCGAAAACGCAATAAATTGATCATCACTACCGGTGAATCCGGATCAAGTGCCTCTCGTGCTGCGCCCAAGGCGCCTGGTCGCGGGTGAATCGAACTCATGGTGTTCTCCGATTGAATAGTACTTGCTGTGTGAGGCTCACGCGATCGCCACGGTTTGGCGCTTACTCCATCGCTGGCGATGCGAAGCGCCTCTCGTCCGAGGTTTTAGCGAAACGGTTGTTCATGAGTGTCGAATCCTATTACAGTTTCGTTGCAAAACGCACGACCCAACGTTAAAAAGCCCTAAACGTCGGGCTTTTAGAATCTGGCCCGGTTATTGCAAACGCTGACAGTAAGCACGATTCATGAGTGACCAACCGGCGAAGACGCGAGACGGCATTATGTCGTGATAAAAATAAGCGTCGCGCTCAGGGGCTACGCCTCCAGGCGCAGTCGATAAAAAAGGGGGAACGTCGATCCAGGTCCGATAGGAGGCGGGATTAACGCAACGATTTTGGGGGCAACAAGAATGTGTCCGGCGAATAAATAAAAATCATACCGCGACACACACGCAGTAACGGCCCGACTCAGCAGTGAGTCGGGTTTTTTTCTCCCTCAGCCAACCGGTTCGGCAACGTCACCTCACGCCAGTCGCCGGCACGGGCCCACCCGCCATTCGAGCGCCCGTTTAAAGCGTGCGTCGGTTCATTGCCGCCTATCGACCGTCGACTAATGGAGTGCGTCAATGGCGGCGAGTGTGCGCGCGACTTCGTCCGCCGTGTTGTAGTGTACTGGACCGACGCGCACCACCCCACCGCTGTCTCGCAGACCCAGCGCATCCACAACTTCGAGGGCGTAGTTGTGGCCGCTCCAGACAAACACACCTTGCTGCGCGAGTTGTTCGGCAATCGTTTGTGGCGTGTGCTTTGCGCTGGTAAACGAGACGGTTGGCACGCGTCGTGCCATCGCATCGGGTGACGTGATGCCTTGCACAGTGATGCCATTAATCGAGTGCAAGCCATTCACCAATTGTTCGGCGAGTGTCGATTCGTATGCGAATAGCGCGTCCATTGCTGCATGAACATGCAAACGCCGCCCGGAAAAGCTTGGATACTGTGCAAAATAGTCCGTTGCATCCGCGCCAATTGAGGCCAGGTAATCAACCGCAGCGGCGGTTCCGGCCATTCCTTCATGACTCTGAGTGCCCGATTCGAAATTACCGGGTGAACGATCAGAAGCGGGCCGCACTTTGTAGGCGCTCAGTTGATCGAGCATCGCCTGGCGGCCATACAAAATCCCCTGATGGGGACCAAAGAACTTGTACGCTGAGCACGCCAGAAAATCACAGCCAATCGACTGCACGTCGGTTGATACGTGGGGCACCGATTGCACCGCATCGATATACGTCCAAGCACCCGCCTCACGCGCCAAACGACACAGAGTCGTTACATCGTTGAGCGTTCCCAATAAATTACTCGCCCCGCCGACACAAAGAAGTCGGGTACGCTCGGTCAACAGCTCCGCAGCCAGCGCCAAATCAAATTCAAAGGTCTCGTGGTTGAACGGTAGCCAGTTCACTTTGACGCCACGATCTTGGGCCATCAGTACCCAGGGTTGAACGTTGGCATCATGATCCATACGACTGAGCAGAATGTCATCACCCTCATTGAGATGCAGCGCGATGGAACGAGACACATGCAGCGTCAGCGTTGTCATGTTTTGTCCAAAGATAATCTCATGGGGTGATGCGGCGTTCAGTAAGTCGGCCATCGCCGCATGGGCATCGTCCACCACCGCGTCAGCTCCTTTGGACGTCGTAAAGTAACCACCGAGGTTGGCATTGTGACGGAGCAGACAATCGCTCATTCGATCCACCACTCGCTGCGGAACTTGCGTGCCGGCCGGATTATCAAAATACACGCGCGGTTTGCCGCTGTCGGTCTCGGCAAGAGCGGGAAATTGCGCCCGTATGGCGTCTACGTCATAAGTCATATCGATACTCTATTAGCGGATGTCGGGGCGGGTAGCGGCGTGCCGCCATTCAGCGACTTCAACGCGATAGGTCGCGCGGGCGCCGCGTAACGGTATCATCGATACCAGTCATTATCGGGGTCTGGTTCGCGGACCCGAAGCATTTTGGGTGTCACGAGCGTGGTGAGTTCAGCGCAGCCATCGGTGACGGCACGCCAGTGATCAACATCGCACGCGAGCCGAGCAAACCCGGCCGTTGGCAGATTGTCTAGGCCAGCGCCTGCCAGATCGTTGCACAGATCCGTAAAGGCCGGATTGTGGCCGACGATCAGCACCGTGTTGTGTCGATCGGGTATGTCCCGAATGAAACCAAGCGCATCGCGTGCATCGAACGTGTAAAGACGATCGGTTGTAACCAGTCGATCGCTGTCCATCGACGCCTCCTGCATAACGATTCGAATCGTCTGATGAGCCCGCTCCGCGGTGCTCGAATAAATGGCGTCAAACCGTATCGACAACGCATCGCTGAGCAGTTGGCTATCCCGTTCACCCCGCCGTTTGAGCGGGCGCTCATGATCGATCAGAGGCCGCTGGCTCCAACTTGATTTGGCGTGTCGCAAAAGGCATAAAATCTTCATACGTCGAGTATAACTCAGCGGCCCGCACCGACGTGCAGGCCGTTGATAATGTGTCATTAACGCGCCAAAAACAACGCGCGACTACAGCATGGAGCGGAGCATCCACGCGGTTTTTTCATGTACCCGCATTCGGTCACCCACCAACGCCGCCGTCGATTCATCGTCACCGTCCTGAGCAAGCTTGAGCGCTGCCCGCAATGTTCGAACCACGGTCTCATTGCTATCGGTTAGGATCGAAATCATGTGCGTCGCGTCTGGCACACCCTCCACTTCTTTAATCTTTGCTCGTCGAGCGAATTCGGTGTACGTGCCGGGGGCAACGTGCCCCAACGTGCGTATGCGCTCAGCCAAGTCGTCAACCGCCGTCGCCAGCTCGGTGTACTGCTCTTCGAACATGAGGTGAAGTTCTCGAAACTGCGGGCCCATCACGTTCCAATGAAAATTGTGCGTTTGTAAATACAGGGTATAGGTATCCGCGAGCACGTTACTGAGCGCCTCAGACATGCTTTGGCGGTGCTCATCGGTGAGGCCAATATTGACACGGTTCATGGTACTGCTCCTGTTAATGGTGACGAATGTCGCCAGGATACGGGCAGTCTATTAATCGTTCAAATCGTTTAAATTTACTGAATTAATAGTTTTTATCTATCACAAGATACTGCGCCCAAATGCGCTTTGAATGAGCATCACGGCCCGCTCAGCTGAAACATTGGCCTGATCGAGAAACGGATTGAGTTCAACCACTTCCAGCGACGTCATGCGCCCCGATTCCGCACAATATTCAAGCAGTTGGTGCGCCTCACGAAAACTCACCCCACCCGGCACCAACGTGCCAGAACCCGGAATAACCGACGGATCGCAGCCGTCCACGTCAAAACTGACGTGAAACCCCGCCGTGCCCGATGTGACGACCTCAATGGACCGGGCGCAGACTTCGCGCATACCCAGATCGTCAATGTCACGCATCGTGAATGTGGTGATTCCCGAATCACGAATGATGGCGCGCTCGCCATCATCAATGTCCCGAATACCAATAAGAACCACGTTCTCAGGTTTTATGGCCGGATGGCGATCCAAAATGGTGGACAGATCTTTGTCGCCGCGACCGAGCAGGTGCGCCAGCGGCATGCCATGCACATTGCCACTCGGCGACGAGGCCGGGATGTTCATGTCACCATGCGCATCAAACCAAATCAGACCAATATCGTCGCCAGCGTCGGCGAAATGTGCGGACACACCTGAAACGGTTCCCATGGCAATCGAGTGATCACCGCCGATAACCAGCGGCGTCTTTCCGGTGTCCAGAGTGTCCTTCACCGTGGCCGCCAGTGTCGTGCAGACCGCCAAAATTTCATGCTTGAAACGGGCCGACGTATTTTCCGGTGCCCGTGTCTCCATCGCAGGTACCGGAATATCCTCTTCTACCAACACGTCGTAGCCAAGCTGTCGAAGGCTCTGTCCAAGACCAGCGATGCGCACCGCAGACGGTCCCGCATCCGTCCCGCGTCGCGACGCCCCAAGATCCAGTGGCACACCGATTATTTGAATGGGTTTACGCATAAAAAAGCGCCCTCACAGTCAAGTCGAATTACAAGAGTGTAATCGATTGGCGCTGAGGGCGCTTAGACCGGTAGTGAACCACCGGCAACGGATGCGGTTGGGGTGTTAGCCCATCACATAGTCGATCACCAACGCGACGCGGCGATTGGCGGCACCGGTGTTGCCTGTGGCGCCCGGCGTCACTTGGCGTTCGGTGTCCTCGCCATAGCTCACAGCGCGCACCTTATCCGCCGATAAACCACTGCTGATCAGGTAGCTTCGAACGGCCTTGGCGCGTTCCATTCCCAACCACTTATTGTAGTCCGCCGGTCCCGACGGATCGGTAAATCCTTCAACGGTGATCAACACGTTCGGGTGAAAGTCAGCGATGGTATTGCTGAACTCGCGAAGCGCGTCTTTATCCTGCTCGCGTAACGACGCGTCGTTGACGTCAAAATGTGCCGTCATATCGACGCGAACACGCCCCTGCAGCATCGCGATCTGTGCATCGTAGTTCGCAAAGGCACTCTGCAGATTATCGGTGATCTGATTCATCTGGTATTCCATTTGCTGGAGCTGGGTACGCAGGTCTTCGTTCGCCGAGTTTAGCCGCCCATCTTCAGCAGCCAGTTGGGCATCGGCGTCGCGTAGGTCCGCCACGGTTCGGTCAAATTCGGCTCTTTTGACGAGTGATCCGCAGGCCGATAACGCCACGATTGACGTCAATATCATTACCAGTTTGATGGCACGCATAGTGGTTTCCTCAAAATATTAAAGACGCTGTGCTCAAAGACTTGGCATCCCGGCACGCGAGGCAGAATGACACGAGGGACGGCGGATGAAAAATGACGCCAATTTGCGACACTTTTTCCATAATTTGTCTACTTATCAATCAATTTCCGGGTTTTTTGGTCTTTTTAATGTCGTGCTTTTACACCAAAATGCACTCCGGACACCGGCGCTGTTGGATTGAGACGGTGAATTTGCAATTTTTGACGATCCCGACGGTCGAAAACGCGTGTCGGCACCGACATGCCCATGACGCCATTGACTCCTGACGCCTAACCCCCATATCTATCCCTATGCAGACACCCCGTCCTTCCGGCCACCCCCTATTCGATTTGGTTAGCCCAGCGGTGTTTTATTTGCTGATCGCCAACTTTTTGGCCTTCATGTACCGCTCTGCCGATCCCAGCATCATCTGGCACTTGGGTCTGTGGCCGCTGGCTGAAGACGGCGGATTTAGCCGATTTAAGTACTGGCAACTCCTGAGTCATGGTTTTCTGCACGCCAACAGCACTCATCTGATGTTCAACATGTTCGCGCTATGGATGTTTGGTACGCCGCTCGAACGACTCTGGGGCACACGACCCTTTTTGCACTTTTATTTCGTATGCTTGTTCGGCGCCGCGCTGCTGCAACTTTATGTGGGCTCACCTACCGCCCCAACGGTCGGTGCTTCAGGCGCGGTGTTTGGGCTGCTGATGGGATTCGGCATGATGTATCCCAACCAAAAAATCATGCTCATTTTTTTCCCGGTGCCAATCGCCGCCAAATACTTTGTCGTCATTTATGGCGCGCTTGAGCTCACGCTGGGGGTCACGAATACCAACTCGGGTATCGCCCATTTTGCGCATCTGGGCGGCATGCTCTTTGGTTTACTGCTGATTTTTTATTGGCGCGGCTGGCTTCCAGTCAAACCCTCTCGCCAACTCATGCGCTAAGCGTCGTCCAACGAGGCAGCGCAATCTTCAGATATCGGAAGTGAGCCGGCAGAACGCGCCGCGCTCTATTTGAGACGGCGCACCTTCATCGCCCAGCGTTCGCCATCGATGTGCAATTTGTACGAACTGAAAATGCCGCGAGAAATGGTGGCGGCCACAGGCAAGGCCGGGATGCGGCGACGCGAAGAATCG
The DNA here is from genome assembly GCA_039028935.1 of Pseudomonadota bacterium. NCBI lineage: Bacteria > Pseudomonadati > Pseudomonadota > Pseudomonadota bacterium. Next base: position 19,153 of record JBCCHD010000049.1, read on the forward strand.
ATCTGCTTCCAGACTTCGCCGTTGTCAAAATAAAAGTACCAATCGCCTCGCGCGTTGCGCTTGGTTTTTTCGAGCATAACCCGAATCGATTGTTTTTGATTTTCGTTACGGCCGAACGTTTCGACATTCTCCGTCTTCTTTTCTGCGGATCCAGTGGCGGTTGCTGCGGGCTGCGCTGTCGCGACCGGCACACCGGTGGACACATCAACCGTCGCTGTGTCAGCCGCGGCAGGCGCCTCGACGCTGTCAACGGATGGCGTCAGGGGCGTCGATGCGGTCATTTGTTCGGCCAGGCCATCGTAGCAGGCGAGTCGCGCCGCATCGGGCACGCGTTCGGCGCACAACGCGAGCTGCTCTTTTAAGGAGGGCTGCTCATGGTCGACCGCCAGCACCTCACCCGCCGTGCCCACGCCAGCCAAGGCCACAAGGGGCAGCCAGCGCCGTGCGATTGTCCTCGCTTTGCTCGTCATTTAAATCCTACTTGCTCGTGTGTAAAGACATCTCGATACGAAGTGTACGACGAAATGATCATCACTGGGTATATCACCAGCACACCCAAAAAGAGGGGCACCATGCCGATTAGAAACAACGCGAACAACGCCATGGCGAGCAGCGTCATCGGCAACGCATTGCGCAAACACGCCGAAAAGCTCAATCCCATGGCCTGCCACAACGGCACGTCATGCAGGGCAATCAGAACCAATCCAAACCACTTTGCCATCACCATTGGCAACATCAGTAGCATCGTGGCCATCACACGGCGCGGATGCTCAGACAAGATTGCCATCACCGCCGCCAGATCGGCCGATGGATCAAGCTGCGAAAGCAGAGACCCCAACATCAGCACGACGATCACATAAGTAACTGATAAATATAACAGTGCAAGCGCAACCAGCTTCTGCGGACGGTCGAAAGCCACCGCAAGATAATGAGTGGAATAGTCCTCGCCAATTTCCTGTGCGGCACAGCCAAGCGCAATGCCGCCCAAAATCACCGTGCTGATCAAGGTATAAAGGAGTCCGCCTACCAAGGGAATAAAGCTGAACAGAATATACAGTCCGATCAGTGACAAACCGGTCAATAGCCAGGCAATCGGGTAGTGTCGAAACAACGAAAATGCCTCGCCAATCCACATTAGCCCACGGATCGGTCCCACGGTTCGGGGTCGTCGCAATAGGACTTCGCCCTCTTTCGCTTCCGATTCAGTAGGTGGATTTGGCGCGATATTCACGATTCTTTCCTGTGCATGGCGCCATGCTAACGTGTCAGCAAAGCCGAATAAAGAACGCGCCGTGTGCCACTCGTATTCGTCGTCAGCGCTTTCCGCGCGGAACCCACCCACTCGGAATGAGTTCCCGCGGAACAAAACGTGGCTAGCCTAGCTGAGAGCCGATAACCGCACCAACCAGCGCGCCCAAAAAGGCCGCGGCAGCCGGTATGACCACTGGCCCTCCCGCGCCATCGACGCCATCGTTGTCTTTTCGATTTTGATTGTTCGTATCACCATTTGGCATGTTGTCCCCCTTATGCTGCGATGTGATGGTTTGCGAATCATCATCTTACCCTTGTCCATGCGACATTACGGACGAAATTACGTCATTTCCTGGCTACTGCGACGCGGCAATCCGCGCGTTGCCGATTCGTCGAACCGTCATGAACGAGGCGGTGTACGGCCGTTTTCAAGTGCTACCATGCTTCTTTTGCCTCATCAGCGCCTATGGACAAGAAAACCGATGCCATCAGCACCGAACGCTGGGCTCGAATCCAGAGCGTATTTGACGCCGCGATGGATCTCTCGCCCGGCGAGCGCACCGCCTATGTGGCCACAGAATGCGAAGGGGACGACGCCCTGCGCAATCAAATCGAGGCCCTCATGCTCGCCGCCAACACTGATGAAGACGTGGTCGGCGATCTTCTCCAGTCGGCGGCGTTCAGCCTGTTTGATGATTCGTCGCGACTGGGCACCACGATCGGTCCCTTCAAGCTTATTCGCGCAATTGGTGAAGGCGGCATGGGCGTGGTGTTTTTAGCCCAGCGCGATGACCATGAATTCGTGCAGGACGTGGCCATCAAGGTATTGCACAAAGGCATCGTAAGCGAAGACACACAACAGCGCTTTCTCGCCGAACGCCAGATTCTGGCCGATCTGAACCACCCCAATATCGCGCGACTACTAGATGGCGGCCAAACAGAAGACGGCCTGCCCTACATCGTGATGGAGCACATCGATGGAGAGCCACTGGTTGATTACTGCAACCATCACAATCTGCCTCTGCGCGCCCGTCTGGCGCTGTTTCAGCAAGTCTGCTCCGCGGTAGCCGAAGCCCATCGAAGCCTCATTGTTCACCGCGACATTAAATCCAATAACATTTTAGTGGGCTCTGACGGTACGCCAAAACTACTCGACTTTGGCATTGCTAAAGTACTGCGTAACCAGCTAGGTGAATTGGACCTCGCCAAAACGCATTTTCACGATCGACTGCTAACACCGGACAGCGCCAGTCCCGAACAGATCACAGGCGAGACCATCACCACAGCCACCGATATCTATTCGCTCGGCATTTTGCTGTATGAGTTACTTGCCGGGTGTCGACCGTTCCGCTTGGCGGACAGTACCGTCGGTGAAATGGAACGCACGATCTGCCATGAGTTACCGATGCCACCCAGCGAAGCGCTCGGCCAGATTCTCGACGAGAGCAAAGCCGAATGGGCGGTTGTGGCATCACGACGTGGAACGACCCCAAATCGCCTCGCAGCGCGGTTACGAGGTGAACTCGACTCGATTGTGCTCATGGCGATTAAAAAGGAGCCACGTCGCCGCTATTTGTCCGCAAAAGATTTTTCAGACGACATTTCCCGCTATCTCGACGGCGAGCCTGTGAAGGCAATTCGTGATTCGCGTGGCTATCGCGCCATGAAGTTTATTTCCCGCAACCGTCTCGCGGTCAGCGTCGCCACCGCATTTGTCACCGCCATCAGCGCCTTCGCGGTGACCAACTATATCCAGTCAAAGGAGATTGCGGCCCAGGCAGTCGACCTGGCGGCTCAGGCACGCGATATGGCAATCCAAAACCAAAACATGGAAGACACGCTGGGTTTCCTTGGCAACGTTTTCATCGCTGCAAGCCCCGAAGGGTTGCAAAAACGGGAGCCTTCGGCCCTCGATATTTTAAACTTTGCCGAACAAAAAACCGCCGATGAGCTATCTGGCCGACCCGCCATTATCGGGCGCCTACTCCAAACGATTGGCAGTGGCTACCTGGGGCAGGAGCAAAACACCAAAGCGCTGGAGCTCTATGAAGAATCGCTAAACCTTATCACCGCTTCGTACGGTCCAGATCATCCGGTGACCGCGGGCATTCTCCACGATCTTGGCCGGTATCATTGGACGAGAAACTGGGACGTGGCCGCCGATTACTATGTCAGAGCGCTAGCCATCTTGGAACGTGAGGAGTCGATCGAGCAATTTGGTGTGGCGCCCGAACACCAGCGATTCGCACTGCAACGCCTGCTGCGAGACATGGCCGAGCTCGAGATTGCGCGCGGACTTTGGGACAAATCACAGTCCTACATCGACGAGGCGTTGGCGATCTCCAGGCAGTTAACGCCCTCAACACGCACTAGCACCGAAATTGGCCACAATCTCATCATCCTGGGCGCGGTGCATCTTCGCCGTGGAAACCTTGATCGCAGTGATCGTTACTACGCGTTAGCGCTGGCGGAATTTAAGGGCACTTATGGTCCGACGCACACGTTGGTTGCAGAGGCCCTCAATGAAATGGCGTTATCAAAACATGCGCAAGGAAAGCTCGAGGAAGCGGAAGGCCTGTACAAAGAAGTGGTCAGCACACTCGCATCGGTGTTCGACGAAAACGATTCGCGACTGCTTCCAGCCAAGGCTGATTTGGGTCGCTTCTTAAGCGCTCAAGGCAAACACCAACAAGCCCAGCAGTTGCTCATCGACGTGACAGAAGGTCTACGACAACGGGGGGATTCCTACGAGTTAGCCTTTAATCTGGTGCAGCTCGCTGTCGCTACGACCCGTTTAGCACAGTACGATCGGGCCGAACGCATGCTCGATGAGGCCCTTTCTATCTACGCCGACACCATTGAACCGGCACACTTGTTTATCGGTGAAGCGTTCCGACAATACGGAAATCTTCGCCTACAGCAGGAACGCTACCGAGATGCGGTCGTTTACTTTGACGACGCGCTCGCCATTTTGCTGCCTCAGCTCGGTGAGAACCATTGGCAGACCGCGGTTACGATGAGTGAAAAAGCGGAGGCACTGATTCATCTTAATGAACGGGACCAGGCGCACGTGTTACTGCAGACCGCCGCCCCCCTGCTCGCGAGTCTGCTGGGTGAGGGACATCGCTTGTCACAAGAAGCGCAGGCACGCTTGTTGCGCCTCGCACCCTGACAACGCTTACTCTTTGACCAACAACACGACATAACGGCGTCTGGGCGGCGATCTTGCTGCGCGAAGTTCTTCATTAAATACAGCGCTAACACTCGCGTTGCGTCGATCGATTGTGACTCTTTGTTACGCGCAACTGTCGAATACTTTAACTATCAGTCACTGGTGTTTTTCATAAGCAGACGGTCTTTTTTGCTAAGCCTTTGACCAGCATGAGCGAGCACCATTGTGGCCTGTTTCTTGCTTTGTACTCGTGCAATTCCGTCAAGTTCAAAGGAACCAACTAAAATGAAAAGAATAGTGACACAGTTATGTACAATCGCTCTGCTTTGCGCCAGCTCGGCTGTGGCATCCGCATCGATTGTCTACAACTACGACCGCAGCGCGGGGGTGTTTGGGGGCAACAGTGGTTTGTCCTACAACGGTGTATCCGCAAGCTACAACACGCACAGCGACGAATTTACGTTTTCTGTGGATTACAATGGCACTGCAGCCGAAGGCGGCTGGTTGGTGATTAGCCCGGGGCCAAACCCGAAGAACTCGATCACCGAGCTTGGGATCGCTTACTTTGAGGCGTCCACAGGTCGCACGTGGGTGTACGGCACTGCAGCAGCAGTCCTCGGGTCGAACGCGCTTTCGACGCGTATTGTTTGCCACGTCTTTCAATACCATTATCCACGACCGTCACGCACACGCTCACCACCTCGTTTCATCCTCACCATCCCAGACGGAGACCCCCTGATCGAGGGCCGACACGCACCAGAACCGAGAGAAGCCACCGACGCAGAGGCAATGTCGCGCCAAACCACGGTCGTTTCGTGCGGGAGCACCGACCGAAAAGCCTTTTCCTTCAGAAGAAAAGAGCCAAACGGAA
>JBCCHD010000050.1 GCA_039028935.1 Pseudomonadota bacterium
GGGAACGGTCATCGGCCTGTGCGAACGGCACGGCCAAGAAAATGGCTGCAAAGAGTGATAGTCGAATGGATGTGTTCATAAAGTTCTCCAGCCCGGCGGGCCAATCAGCGGGATACAGGTTGTCGATGGTCACAGCATACGATGCCCGAACTGAATCCAACCTGAACGAACAGATTTGACACAAATCGTTGATTATTCTGTTATTTATTAACTAGTCAACCGCCCGCATTCGCGCTTAACCAACCTTGCGTGGGAACGGTTAACCTAAGTCGGATTTGGCGCTTTGCCAAACCGCTTCCATTTCGTCGAGCGTCATGGTCGTACGCGAGGCGTTGATGGCCGCCTCAACCTGACGGAATCGACGCGCAAACTTGGCGTTGGCGGCGCGCAGAGCCATTTCCGCATCGACACGGCGATGACGACACACATTCACCAGTGCGAACAATAAATCGCCAAGTTCCTCCTCGGTCGCGGCCAGATCCCTCGACGCGATCGCCTCTTCTAATTCCGACCATTCTTCTCGACATTTATCGAGCGCTCCGGCCGTTGACGGCCAATCGAAACCGATCCCCGCCGCGCGCGAGCCCAATTTTTGCGCGGCTTTGAGCGCGGGCAACGCGCTGGGCAGGCCATCCATCAGCGATGCTTCTGGGCCCTTTTCTTTTTGTTTTTGCGCTTGCCAGCTGGCTTTGACTGCTGCTGCGGTGGTCGCAGGCTGATCGGCTTCCGGTGCCGCGTTATCGGTGGCGAAGACATGGGGATGACGGCGCGTCATTTTGTCGCAGATGGCCGTCACCACATCATCAAACGCAAAAACGTCTTGCTCACTGGCCATTTGCGCATGAAACACGACTTGAAGGAGCAGATCGCCCAGCTCGTCTTTCAGTGCCGCCAAGTCATTGGCCTCGATCGCTTCCACCACCTCATAGGCTTCTTCGAGCGTGTACGGCGCGATGGTTGCAAAGGTCTGCTGCTGGTCCCACGGACATCCGGTGTGCGGATCTCGCAGCGCGCGCATAATCTCAAGTAACGATTGAATTGAAGCCATGACCGTCCCGTCGACCTTTAAACAGGCCCAGTGTGTCACACCATGACAGCTCAGCGTGAGCATCGAACCATGCGCGCACAAACGTGCTGGTAAATCGCGCACATTGACGCCGCTTAGCGCCGACGCCAAACTCATCGCATCCGTTAGCCGCCCGGATCGTCGGGCCAGCCACCACCCAGCGCGACAAATAAACGCACGAGCGCCTCATCGGCGGCGGCCACCCCCTGCACCACCGCGTCTTCAGCCAGAAGCTGCTGTCGCTGCGCATCCAGTAATTCCAGATACGACACGAGACCGCGATCATAGAGTTTCTGAGCGCGCTCCGCCGACGCCCGATTGGCGGCGGCGGCCGAATCCAGTAAGCGCGCATTGTGCCGAGTCGCCATCACATTCAGCCACTGCCGTTCTGCGTCCAGCAGCGCCGCCTGGGCAGTTTGCTCATAGTGAGAGACGGCGTAGGCGTAGCGAGCTTGAGCGGCTTCACGCGCGGCACGCAAGCGACCGCGATTAAATACGGGTAACGACAGTGTGGGCGCAATCGCCGCCAACCGACTGTCGCTGTCAAACAAGGTCGACGTCGCGCCGCTCGAATACCCCGACTGCGCGCCAATCAGCAGCTGAGGAAACAGCCTGGCGCTCGCAGCGCCCACATCGAAGCTGGCACTGAACAACTGATACTGCGCCGCCAAGACATCGGGTCTGCGCGACAGCAGCGCCGATTTAACGCCCCGCTGCGGAACAATCGCCTGCGTGTTCAGTGGTTCGGCCGAACTCAGCGCGTGATCCACGTCCGCTACCGACCAACCCGTCAAAAGCGACAGCTGATAGACCACATCACGCTGGCGAGCTTCGATTAAGGGCACCCGCGCTCGTGTGGCTGCGAGCTGACCGGACGCGCGATCCACATTGAGTCGTGACTCCAACCCCACGCCCAAGCGCTTTTCCAGAAGCGAAAGGGTCTGGTCCTGAGTATCCACATTGCGCGACAGCAGCCTGGCTCGTGCCGTGAGTGCAGTGTGTTGAACATAGGCGGCCACGACTTGCGCAACGGCAGCGAGCTTTACAGCGCGGACCGATTCGCTTTGCGCTGATGTGCGCGCGTATGACGATCGCGCGCCGTAACGGCTCGCGCCAAATAAATCGACCTCCCACTGCGCACTCAGATCGGCGCCCCAAAATTCCAAGTCACGATCGATAAACCCGGCCTGAATGAGACTCGAGGGACCGTTCGGCGAATTCACACTTTGTTCGGTCCACGTGTAGCTGGCGCCCGCGTTAACCGTTGGCCAGAGGGCACTGCGCACCTGCCGCGAGATGGCGCGTGCTTCGCGAAGCTGTGCTTGGGCCTTGTGAATATCCGCGTTGTGCTCGAGTGCGCGAAACACCAGCTCGTTTAGCGTGTCGTCGTTTAAGATCGTCCACCATTGGGCACCGACGGACACCGGTTCGCCAAACGAAGCCTCGCCCTCGAGACTGGCCAACACTTCATTAAACCAGGCGACCTCGGTGTCTTGCGCCACGACCTTGTCAACATTGGGCAGACTCACGCACGCCGACAACGCGGTCAACGTCAATAGCGTCATCGCGAGGCGAAAAGATGAGCGAATAAAACAAAATTTGCGTGAGTGTGTCATGCCGTCGACCGATCCATGAAGAGTGCGGGAAACTGTTGGCGCAGCGACACCAGCGCCTGGTAAGCCGCGGGGGCGAAAACGAGCGACAGTATGATCGAAAACAGCACGCCGCCCGCAATCACAATCGCCAGCGGCGGCCAAAACTCACCGCCCGAAAGCAATAGCGGCGCAAACCCGCCGACAGTGGTCAACGTCGTCGACAAGATGTGTCGCGTGGTGTGCGCGGTTTGATTCACCACCGCCTCGACATCGCCCTGGCTGGCCGCATCGCTCGAACGGATTGAGGCGAGCACGACGATGGTGCCATTAATCGCAACGCCTATGAGCCCCACACTACCGATGATCGCGTTGAAACCCAGTGCGAATCGACCCATCCACAGTGCGAGCAGCCCGAGCCCAACCGATAACACTGCCACGACCAAAATCGTGGCACCCAATGTGACGCTGCGAAACGACAACACGAGCGTGGAGATCATGAGCATGAGCAAAACGGGCAAGTAGATAAACAGATTCCCCAACGCTGAATCTTGCTCCGCCGCGTCACCCTCGACTTGAATCGAGTAGCCAGCAGGCAGCACGAAGCGCTCTCGCTCAAGGGCCGCAGCGAGCTTAGCGGTCACGTCGATGGCGAACGCGCCGTCCACGAGATAACCATAGATGCTGTTAACGCGTTTGCCATTGTAGTGACTGATCGCGCTCACTTCGGGTGTTAAGGCGAGCTGGCCGAGACTCTCGAGTGGAATCCACTGATTCGACGCGGGCGTCAGTATCTTCGTCGCCCCCACCGTTGACACTGAGTTACGTTCATTGGCCGCTAGGCGAACCCGCACCGGTAACGACTCGATGTCCTCGAGAACAGACCCGCCTTGCTGCCCCTCCAGACTGGTTTGAAGCTGCGCCGCGATTTGCGTGAGTGACAAACCCGATAAACGCACGGCGTCATCGTCCGCCTGCAAACTTAAATTGGCTTGACCACTGGCCATGGTGGCTCGAGTCGCCGCGATTTCCGGCACCGTATGCATAATGCGTCGAACCTCATCGCCAAGCTGACGAAGCGTTTCGATATCCGGCCCTTCCAGCCGGTAGCCGACCGGCGAATTCACCGGCGGACCCTGCGCGAACGGTTTGACCAAAACCTGGGCATCGACAAATCGCTGACCATATTCTTCCTGCAAGATGGGCACCAGTCGCACGGCGTCGTCAACGTCATCGGTGTACACCATGATGTGCGCGTGCGTATTGTCGTTTTGCAGTCGCATGATTCGGTTGTAGTAAATCGTCGGAAAAGTGCCGCCCGTGAGCGAATGAACGGCGTTGACGCCCGCTCGCTTGGATAGGTCATGTTCAATTTCATTAACCAACTCATTGGTCGCATAGATCGACGTGCCCGAGGGCTGATAGATTTCGATCTCAAACTGATCGCGGTCGGCTGCGGGGAAAAACTCTTGGTTAAGCGTGCCTGACAGCACAAATCCTGCGATGGGTAATAGCGTACACAACAGAGCGGTGAGCCAGGGACGTTGCAGCGCGCGCCTCAGGGCTCGGCGGTACGCCTTGCCCAATCCCTCAAAGCTCAGGCCGCTATGCAACCAGGCGATCTTCGAGACCGTTTGTTTTTCAGGCAATATCAAACCGGCCATGGCTGGGATAATGCTCACCGACACAAAAAACGACGCGCACAACGCCAGCACCACCGCGAGCGCAATCGGCCCAACAAAGTCGCCGGCGGCACCGGGCAGCAAAAACACGGGCATGAACGCCAAAATAGTCGTGAGCGTTGAGGCCAAAAGCGGTACAAATAAATGACGGACTGCCTGCTGCACCGCTTCCAGTCGTTTGAGCCCGCGATCGCGCAGCTGCTTAATTTCGTCCGTCATAACGATGGCGTTATCGATCAGCAGCCCGATCGCTACGATCATGCCAAAGATGCTCATTTGATGAATTTGTTGATTAGTAAAAGTCAGGCCAAACAACGTGAGCGATGCCGACAGCGGTAACGCGAGGCCAACCACGAGGGCTGCGCGCCAACCCATGCCAAAAAATACGACAAGCATGACCAGCGCCGCCCCAGCCAACAGATTCGAACTCAGTGTGTTCAAGCGCGCTTCGGTATAACCGCTTTGTTCAAACACCACATCGACATCCACGCCTTGCGCCCGCGTGCGTTTAAACGCGTCGAGCACTTCCTGTGAACGCGCTGACCATTGATCGATACGAATATCCGGTTCGGTGTGCACCGCCACCAAAATACTGCGGGCCTTGTTGGTTTGCGCGATAGCGGAAGGTGGGTCTCGCCAGCGCCGCTCGACACGCGCGATGTCGCCAAGCGTCACAATGCGATCGCCATCGGCCGACACGGTAAGAGAGGCCACGCGCGCCGTCGAATCCAATTCGCCGGCGACTTCAATCAGCAAGTCCGATTCAGATGTGCGCAGTGCACCGGCGGGCGCTTTGGGGTCCGCCGCGCGAATGCGTCGCGCTAGATCATCGACCGTCAATCCCATTGCCGCGAGCTCATTTGAATCAATCTCGACCGAAATTTCTTCGCCAGGGGCACCGAACAGACGCACGACATCGGTGCCGGGTAATTCGCGAAACTGATCGGCGAGCTCCTCGGCTAGCCGGTTCATCAGATTGAGCGGGGGCGCGTCGTCGGCCGGCCAATTGATCGACACGATCAAGCTGTACGCGATGGCCGATACCTTGTCATCAAGAATGGGTGTGGTCGCTTCGGGGGGTAATATCGCCGCCACATTCTGCAGTCGACTGCGAATTTTCGAGTAGATTTGATCCGTGTCCTCCTGTTCTACCCAATCTTGAAGCTCCAGACCCAACGAGGCGATATTGGCGCGCGACCAGGACTCCACTTTCTTAATTTCCGATAGTTCTTCGAGCGCGTCTTCGATTGGATCGGTGACGAGCGCCTCGACTCGATTCGCGGACGCTCCTGGAAACAGGGCAATTACGCGCGAAAATCGATTGGTAATTCGCGGGTCTTCGATGCGCGGAAGATTGGTCAATGCCGACCAGCCGGCCAGGACGATGACGAGCATCGACAGCACCAGCGCGTATCGGTTGCGGTAAAATAAACGAGCGAGCGCCGTTGTCGGCGCGGACGTATTCATTGGTCTGCTTTCCTTGTCATTGAACGCCTGACTGCCGCATTCGCGCCAATCGATCTAACCGAATAGACGCCGATGATGCGCATCGCGACGCGCACTCGACTCATCGTTGCGCCCCGTCTTGAAGGCGTACTTGTTGACCGGGCACCACACGATTCAGCCCTTTGGGAATCAATCGATCTCCGGCGTCCAACGCGCCTTTCACGTACGCGCGCGATCCATCTTGATACACCACCTCCACCGGGCGAGCCTCGATGCGGTGCGTGGCCGGCGCTTGGACTTGGCTGTCGGGAATGACGACATAGGTGTTCCAGAGCCCGCGGTCACCTTCTACCAACGCCGTCAAGGGCACCCAATACCCCACCACGTCAATCGATCGGCGAAGTTCAAGCTGCACCAGATCACCGGCCTGCGCGGGTTGCGAAGCGTCGTCTGCGCTGACGGCGTCGGTCATCAGATCAAACACCACTTCAACGGTTCGTGTGACGGTATCTCGCCGAGGGAGAATCGCCCGCACATGCGCTTTCAGCGGTCGATCATTCACAATAAGCGGCTGCTCGTCTCCCACGGTCAGCTGTTGCGCGGCATCGCCGGCGACCCCGATTCGCGCCTCGAGCGTGCCGGTATCCTGCACAGAAAAGACGGGTTGGCCGGGACTGAGCACCTGCCCTTCATCATGATGCCGGCGCAACACCACCGCATCGTACGGCGCCGTGAGTTCCGACTTGCTCAGATCGACTTCAATACGCGCAAGTCTGGATTGTGCGGCCGAGACCGCCGCCGATGCCGACTCGGCGGCATTCGCCGCCTCGTCGTACTGCTGCTGAGACACGCCATCAAATTCGCGCGCATCGTTGACTCGCTCGAGCGTGGCCTGCGTCAATTGGGCCTGCGCTCGGGTCTGCTGCAATCCCGCCCTGGCTTCTGCCAACTGCGCCATCAAACGGTCGGTATCCAAGCGGGCAAGCACCTGACCGGCGCGCACAGGCTCGCCATCGTCGACCGAGACAGTTTGCAATCGGCCGCCCAGCTCAAAGCCCAGCTCGCTGCGACGCGACGCGTCCACGCGACCGGTATACAGACTCCGGCTGGTGTAGAAATCGTTCTTCGACAGCTCGAGTGTCGCCACCGTTATTGTGCCGTTAACACCGCGATGATCGCCGTCATTGCCGGCCGCTGCTGCGCCCTGATCCCCCTGGCAACCCGCGAGCAAGATCACCAGCAACAGCGGGACAAGGCCACTATTTCTAAAATTAATAGTAATAAATTCCATGTTTTAACAACTTTTTCTCGAAAGTGAATACGCTTGGTTTGCCGGATCGCTTTAGATATACTGGACGGTATAGTATGATAATAGCGTGAAATCAAACTGTCCAGTATGAAAATAAATACATGACGAATTCGAGTACTCGGCGAGGCCGACCTAAATCCACTGAAAAACGGCGCGCCTTGCTCGACGCGAGCGCGGCACTGTTTTTAATCAACGGTTACGACAAAACCTCGATGGACGCGGTCTCCAATGAAGCGGGTGTGTCGAAACAGACCCTCTATTCGCATTTCGCCAACAAAGACCAATTGTTTCGAGCCTGCATTACGGCGAAGGTCGAAGATCACGGGTTGGACTTGTCCTGGGCGGATAACGCCACCCCCATCGAAGAGACAATGACCCGTTTCGGGGTGATGCTAATCGGTCTGTTCAATGACCCAAAAGTGCTCGCTATGTATCGCCTGCTAATGGCCGAAAGCGAACATCATCCTCAGCTGTGCCAGGCATTCCATGAAGCGGGCCCACTGGCAACCAAACGCCTACTCGCCAACTATCTGACTGAACAAGCTGAGCGTGGTCGTCTCAATATCGACGACCCATTAGAAGCCGCAGAACTGTTTGTGTCGGTCATTGAACGCAATATGTTGGTCAAAAAGCTGTTGGGTGTGCGAGACACACCCTCGCCGCACGACCTGGAAGCCTTTGTGCGAAAACGGGTGAGGTGGTTCTTGAACGCGCAAACGCCGTGATGTCGCGCGCCTGCGTTACCCTGCCCCGTCGGTGGCCGTGTTGAGAATATTGATCAACACCAACAACATCGCTGCTGTCGCCCCCCATACGCGCTCGCCGTCATAATGCCATTCGGCCATACGCACGGTGGTTCCTTGGTACGTTACATCGGCCTCCAGACGGTTGTCAGGTTCTAGAAAAAACGCCAGTGGCACGAAAAAGACACTGTCCACCTCTGCAGGGTCGGGATCCAGCGCAAAACCCGTCCTGACTCGGCCCACCACCGGATGCACATCGTAGGCACTGATGGTGTACATCCTGGGTAAATGCCCTACCAATTCAATAAAGTCAGGCGAAATACCGGTTTCCTCGTGGGTTTCGCGCAGAGCCGTGATGTCGAGTGAGGCATCGCCGGTCTCTTTGCGCCCGCCCGGAAAGCTGACTTGACCCGGATGGTGCTTAAGATGGGCGGCACGCCGCGTCAGCAACACGTCGAACCCCTTTTCGCGCTCAACGAGCGGAATTAAAACGGCGGCGTCGACATACGATTGGTCGCCCATCGGCCCACGCGCATTAATTCGACCTGTCGAGGATAGCGCGGCCACACTTAATCTATCCTTGATGAAATTAATATCCATATATCAGTATTTTACATTCTAATATTGATGTGTATTCACATCATGTTTGAATGCCGCCTTTTGTGAGTGACGCCGGATCGAGCAATCGCGTCAGCTCCTCTCGATCAAGACCGGTGGTCTCCAGCGCCACGTCTAAGATCGGACGACCTTCTTTGTACGCTTGTTTGGCCGTCGCCGCGCCTAACTCGTAACCAATGACCGGATTGAGGGCCGTCACGAGAATGGGATTGCGCGCCAACGCGTCTTTGAGGTTGTCGTGATTCACGGTGAAGCCGGCAATCGCATCGTCAGCGAGTCGGTGGCAGATGGCGGCGGAGATATCGATGCTTTGAAGCAAGTTGTAGGCCACCACCGGCAGCATGACATTGAGCTGGAAATTGCCAGCCTGACCGGCGACGGTAATGGTGGCATCGTTGCCAATCACCTGCGCGGCGACCATGCACGTCGCCTCAGGAATCACCGGATTGACCTTCCCGGGCATAATACTGCTACCGGGCTGTAGTGAGGGCAACGCGATTTCGCCAATGCCGGCCAACGGACCACTGTTCATCCACCTCAGATCGTTAGCGATCTTCATTAATGCTGTTGCTAAACCCTTGAGCTGTCCCGACAGTTCCACGGCCGTGTCTTGACAGCTCAAACTCTCGAAATAATTCGGACTTTGTTCGAACGGCACGTTTGTCCTCTCAGCAAGGGCCGCCGCAAAGCGCGCACCGAACTCAGGATGGGCATTGATGCCTGTTCCAACGGCTGTGCCGCCTTGAGCGAGGCGATGAACGCGCAACAACGAATCGCGTATGCGCGCCTGTGCATTGCGGATCTGTTGTGCCCAACCACCCAGCTCCTGCCCCAGACTCACCGGCATCGCGTCCATTAAATGCGTGCGACCGGTTTTTATCGCCTCGCTGACCGCCTCGGCCTTCTGCATGATCGTCTGTTCCAGATGATCAAGCGCGGGCAGTAATCGCTCATGCACGGCCAGCGCAGCGCTCACGTGAATGGCGGTTGGAATCACATCATTGCTGCTTTGGCCCATATTGACATGGTCGTTGGGGTGAACCGGCAGATCGCTCGCGGCGGAGGCCACATTGGCGATTACTTCGTTTGCGTTCATGTTGCTGCTGGTGCCGGAACCGGTTTGGAACACGTCGATCGGAAAGTGTCCATCGTGCTGCCCGGCGGCCACTTCAGCCGCGGTATTTTGGATGGCCACCGCCAACGCATCATCGAGCAGGCCCAGCGCTTGGTTGACACTCGCTGCCGTGCCCTTGATCAGTCCAAGCGCGCGTATAAAGTCGCGTGGCATCGCCAGCCCGCTGATCGGAAAATTTTGAACTGCACGCTGAGTTTGTGCGCCCCAGCGCGCGTCAGCCGGCACCTTAAGTTCGCCCATACTGTCCTTTTCGATACGAAATTCTGATGCGCTCATGCTGGGATCCTTTTTGGTTGGAAGGTCGATCGTTAAACGACTAAACAGGTTTATTGGAGTGACGCTCGGCACGGCTGTTCGAACGGCAGCGTTTTGCCTGAGGATACGATATTATCGCCAATTCCCAACCGCTTTGGTACCCGCCCGCATGAGTCCACTTTCGCCTTCTGTCCTGACCGCGTTGTCACCCACCGATGGCCGCTACGCCGCCGGCGCCGATGCGCTCCGCCCCTACTTCAGTGAATTTGGACTTATCCGCTATCGGGTCCTCGTCGAGTTACGATGGCTGGCATTTTTAGCCAAAAGCCCCGACATCCCCGACTGTGCCACGCTGTCCGATGCGCAAAACGCCCTGCTCGACCAGCTCATGGTGGATTTCTCATTGGCGGACGCGCAGCGGGTCAAAGACATCGAGGCGACGACCAATCACGACGTCAAAGCCGTCGAGTACTTTCTTCGCGAGCGCCTGCAGGATGTTGATCCGTCCGGCGACCAATCTCGCTTTGTGCACTTTGCCTGTACGTCGGAGGACATCAATAATTTGGCGTATGCGCTGGCGGTCCGTGATGCGCATAGCGAGGTGATCGCACCGTTGCTGACGGGACTGTGCGACGATCTGAACGCCATCAGTGAGCGTTACAGCGCTACGCCGATGCTGTCTCGCACGCACGGCCAAACGGCCAGCCCCACCACACTCGGCAAAGAAGTCAAAAATGTCAGCGCTCGCTTATCTAGGCAGATCGACAATCTGGGAAAGATCGACGTACTCGGAAAATTGAACGGTGCGGTGGGTAATTTCAATGCCCACCGAAGTGCCTATCCCGACGTAGATTGGCCCCGCCTGGGCGCTGAATTCGTTCGCGAGCTGGGCATTACCTACAATCCGTTCACCACACAGATTGAACCGCACGACTGGATGGCCGATTACTTCCACGCTCTGGCGCGAATTAACACTATTTTGTTGGACTGGTGCAAAGACGTATGGGGCTACATTTCCCTTGGCTATTTCACGCAAATCGCAGTCGAAGGCGAAGTCGGCTCTTCCACCATGCCGCATAAAATCAATCCGATTCAGTTTGAGAATGCCGAGGGCAATTTGGGCTTGGCCAATGCTCTGCTCGTGCATCTTGCAGGCAAACTACCCATCTCCCGCTGGCAACGTGATCTGACCGATTCGACGGTGTTACGCAACATCGGCGTCGCGTTTGGCTGGAGTACGGTCGCTTATCAGTCCATCACACGCGGCATGTCCCGTATGGGGGTGAACGAAAATCGTCTCAACGATGATCTTGATAATGCCTGGGAGGTGCTCGCCGAACCCATTCAAACCGTGATGAAACGGCACGGCATTGAAGACGCTTATGAGCAGCTCAAAGCGCTCACGCGCGGCCAAGCGATTACCGCGTCGCTTCTAGCGGAGTTCATTCAAACCCTCAATATTCCAACGTCCGCACGCGACGAACTGGCGTCGCTGACACCGCACAACTACACGGGGTTTGCCGACGCCCTCGCCCGACATCGCGATCCGTATTAAGCGAACGTTGCCCGCATCGACGACACCCCAGCCTCCCCCACCATAAGACCGATAGATTGGGCCATCCCGAGCGCGCGAGGTCGCGTTTACGACTCGCGTGAAATATTTGTCAAATGCTTGTTTTTGATCGTTCTTTTGCAAATATGAGACATCAGTCGCATTCCGCGACGTAACTTAACGGCTATGCTAGTCCTGCTGGGCGAAGTGAACTGTCTGAACCAGCATGGACATACCCTTCAAGGAGTGAACACCGTCGGACAGACTGGCTGCACAAATGGGGTGGGCATGACAATTTCGGATGAAACAGAACTCGACATGGGCGCGACAACTCGTCGCGTGCTGGCGTTATCGCGCGATGTGCGGTCCGCAACGCTCGATGTCGTTAAATCGGCAAGACGGTCGATTTCCATTTTTACTCAGGAACTCGATCCGTCGGTATACGATCGCATCGAGTTTCTTGACGCCGTCAAACAGCTCATCCTGACGCACAAATTCTCGCGGATCCAAATTCTGTTGGTATCGCCTATGGACGCGGTAAAAAACGGCCATCGCCTGGTGGAGTTAGCGCGCCGCTTTAGCACATTCTTCGAAATACGACGCGTGGATCCTGAATTTATTAATCGAAAAGACGCGTTCTTGGTCGCGGATGAGTCGGGTGTGGTTTACCGGCTAGATGCGACCCGTTGGGAAGGCATCGCCGATACCAATGCACCGCGCATCGCTCAAAAGTACTTGGATATTTTCGAAGAAGCCTGGCAGCGAAGCGAACCAGAACCGGAATTCCGACGCCTGCATCTATAAACGACTCGTCAGTCTCGACAGATCACCATAAACCGCCGCCGATGCGTCACAGTCGGTGTGAGCAATGCCACTTGCCTGTCTCATTGGCGCGCGGCGTCACCGCGCCGTGCGACCTCAACCGGATGTCGCTTTCTCTAGTTAATGCCGTCGCGCGTCATGCCATCGGGACTGGCCGGCGCAAATTCCTGACTAATTGAATCATCAACGGCCGGTCCCGTAGCGGTGACGCTCACATCGGTAATGCCACACAGCACCTGGTCGCACTGCGGTAAGACTTCAACACCGATGAGATCGTCATCGAGACGCACAGACAGTAAGTCGCTTCCGGTCGCTACGTCGTCGCTCAACCACACTCGATAACGTCCATCGCCAAGACTCAGCGCCGGTACGGCGCCTTGCGCGTCGTCGACGATTACGCCGGTGCTGATCGCCTG
This sequence comes from Pseudomonadota bacterium, assembly GCA_039028935.1. NCBI lineage: Bacteria > Pseudomonadati > Pseudomonadota > Pseudomonadota bacterium. The sequence goes on from JBCCHD010000050.1 coordinate 12,637, forward strand.
TGCGCGCGAATCGGCGCTGGTCACCGCCACACTTACGCGGTGTTCGCTGCCGACCGATGCATTGCTGGTCAGTTCAAACAACCGAATATCGACGGCCTGAAGATCCAGAAGCGATGGCTCGGACACCAACACGGCTTGCGCTCGATAGGCGACGATGCGGCGCAACGGTGTACGCGCATGGACGCCCGGCTCGACCTGCCCACTATCGGTGAATGTCGAATCCACTTCGCTGAAATACTGCTCAAGACCGGCGTCAACGGCTGTTGCAATCCCCGCGTTGACCAAGACCGGGTCGCTGCCAACGTAGCCCACACCAAACGGTGCGCTCGACGACAAACTGGGCGCGACGCCGTCGACGTCACTGAACACGGCCGCACTCGCCGGTGCCATGTCACCCAGACCCACGACGCCACCCGACGCCGCACGATTACTGGCGACCACGCTGTCGCGAATCAATGGCGCCTGGACCGGTGCGCATGCGACGAGTGACGCCGTTTGACAACGCACAAGACCTGCGCCCGTTGTCGGCGACAATACGTGGTAGGCGACCGTTATGTTGGAAGCGATCAGGGAACTACTGATCATGTCAACAATTGGCGCATCGATGGCCGCGTTTGCGCTGAATACAACGTTGCGCAAGGTCAGCGCACTGTCGACCATATGCACTGCGCCGCCCGATTGCGCCACATTGCCGATAAACAGTGCGTCGCTGAGAGTCACGTCTGCTCCCGCTTCAAGCATTAGGCCACCACCCCGTAGGGCACGATTGGTCGCCAAGTGAAGTTGGGATGCGGTGACATCGGCCGCCCGAATCGTCAATGCACTCGACTCGCTATTCGCGCCACTAATGTGCACGCGTGACAGCGTCACCGACGCGTCTTCAATACGCATATGCGCGCCACGTTCGAGCCGTAAATTGGCGGCAAAACAGTCCTCACACCCGCGCACATCGATCAACGATGAGTTGTCGACGACGCGGGAAAATGACGGGGTGGGTGCGACCTGAAGCGTGGCAAAATCTACCCCGCCCAACACCGCGGTGGACGGTTGCGCTAACGTCAGTTGGCCCGACACCTGCGCGTCTTTCTCAACCAACACAACCGCCTCGCTGATGCCCGCAATTCGATTCGAGGCCTCGCTGAGCGTCGCCAGAGCGGTCTGTGGTGAATCACCCGCTGCGGCGTCATCGCCCTGCGCCGATACAAACAGGGCTATCCCATCTATCGGCCATTGGGCTTCCAGACTATCCCCAATTCCATCGTCGTCAGAATCGGCATTCGTTGGATCAAAGCCGAGTAACGACTCTTCATAATCGCTCAGGCCGTCGCCGTCCGAGTCCGGATCGGACACTTGAACCATGAGCGTGAAGGTCGCGTCCAATCCAGCCGAATCACGTGCCGTCACAATCAGCGGCAGCGAAGCACTGAGCGCATCGGCGGGCAACGCCACACCGGTCAAGATACCCGTGGCATTGAGCTGCATCGCCTCTGGTAAACGCTCAACGCTAAAGACGAGCGACCCATCGTCCACATCCGTCACGCGCGGTCGAAGATCCACATCAAACGGTGCGCCCACTGCCACACTTAACGGCTCGTTCACGCCGGTGAGGACAGGCGGGTCATTGACCGGCGTTACCGAAACAACCAGCGTGGTGGAAAACTCGTTGAAGGCCGCCTGTCCATCGTCCGCAATCAGCGCAAACACAGCATCACCAAAGGCATCGGCACGGGGTAACAAGGTGAGCGTGAGCGCATCGGCATCAAACACAACATCAAACGGCGCTTCGTCGCTCGCGGTTTGCGAACTGAACGCCACGCTGTAGGACACCATCTGGCCTGCTTCGCTGTCCGGCACGGGCGCCGGCTCGATCTGCACGACCACAGGCGTAAAGTCTTCCGTCAAGGTGAGCTGCGCATCGCTTAACGTAAAAGCGGGCGGCGTGTTGGACGCCGTCACATTCAGTACGACCTCTAGGCTAACGCTGTTTTGACCATCTGACGCCGTCACAATCAGTGTAATAGGCTGCGCCGCCAGATCGGCCTCCGTCGGCGTACCACCCAGCACGCCGGTGTCCGGATCGAGCATCAAACCCGTGCCCGGTGGCAATCCCGATGCGGCAAATACCAGCGCCGTTTCGTCCGGATCAGTAAAGAACTGAGAAAAGTCGACGTCGTTTGCCGCTATCTCAATCTCGGCGGGCGCCGGCTCGACGACCGGTGGAATGGAATTGACAGTGATGCGCTGCGTCTGTGTGCCTTCATTACCGGCGCCATCTCGCGCTGTCCACGTCACGATCGTATCGCCTACCGGGAACAACGCTGGCGCGTCGTTGGTGAGCACGATGTCGTTACGTGCGGTGACCTGATCGCTCGCCGGTGGGGCGGCCAATATCACGGGGGTCAATGTACCCACCGCATCGGCTTGCACCGTGGCAGGCACCACAATCGCCGGTGGCGTCGTGTCCACCACCATCGCCTGCCATTCAGCGCTCGTCTCATTGCCCCACACGTCGCGTACGACCGCAGTCAATGTTGACACCCCAAGCGGTAGTGCTGTGTTCACCCCCAGCGACCAGTCGAGCTCGCCCTGACGATCATCCGCGGCGGCAAACTGCGCCACCAACTGATCGATTTGAGCCGCGCTCAACATTACGCCCTCGGCACTCTGCGCCTCAAACACCACGTTTTCGGCCACGGCGAGAATTTGGGGAGCGGTGATGTCCGGCACACCACCCAGCTCGTCACACTGTACGGCATCAATCGCCCGCGGCGTCACACCGTCGTACACCGCAAAATTGTTGTTGCGAAACCGTAAGACTTGCTGCTCCAAGGTGAGCTCGGTGTATTCGCTCGGGAGCGTAGCGCTGACCGACTGACCGCCGGTGCTCACCCCATCTAAACGGCAATCAACCAGGTCTTCAACGACGGTGAGAATGTGCACGTACTCCGGCAACGCTGTGCTGCTGGCAATGCTCAGTGCGTTAATGGCGTTAGCGACGCCGCCAGCGCTTAACGCATAAGCGACCGCGTCGGGCGATCCATTTGGCGCAAGCGGATTGGCGGGCAAAATACTGAGTACGTCGAAGCCGTATGCCGAGGTAAACAACGCGCGGTTACGTTCCAAGACATCGGTGAAATTATTCAGTCCCGTCTCACGCCGGCTCTTTTCGAGCAGCGCATGCGTAAACACCGTCACGGCAACCGTCGAATCCCCGGGCATTAACACCGACTCAAGAAACTGCGCGTCGGTCAGCTCAATCACACGTCGAGATGACAGGTTGGTATCGGCCTCATCCACGTAGCTTCCGCCCGATACGCGCACGAGAACCGGGTCACTGCGATTCACTTCGAGCTGCCAATTTCCGTCGTTATCGGTTTGCGTAAAGGTCAGCGGCCCGCCGATGGCCCGACCATTGACGTCGAGCTCAAACAACTCAACCGTGGCATTCACCAACGGTCCTTTGGTGCCATTGCCAGCAACGAGCCGTGTGTTGGACACGTTGCCCATGGGTGCCTGTGGCGATAACTCGGAGACCGATACCGACTCCGACGAAGCGCCTCCACAGGCCGACAGGCCTACCAGGCAAAGTAAATAAAGGGCGAGCACCCACCGGCGCCGCACGGCTATCTCGGGCATTCCCCTATTATGCCAGCTGCGTAATTTTTGAGTACGCACCAGGTCACATTTACCGCCGATTATGGTAATCCCAACAGACTATTTCGACCCGTAGCCAGCTTATGACAAGACCGGCTTAATACCGCCCCGGGGAATTCCTCAGGTCTTGCAGTGGTGACGGGTTTGAACGAGAGTCGATCACCCGATACGCCGTGTTATTGGGTAACCGTAATAGTCAAAAAGGGTGTGGTGATGGAATCGATATACAACACCAATTCGAAGTCGGGCTGCGCGGCGGCGATGTCGAGTAGAACCTCATATCGACCGTCACCCAAATCGCGAAGCTGAGTTGATCCACCCGTACCAAGCGGATCAAGCGTTGTGCCGGAGTAGGTATAGATATGTGTCGCCACAGACCCAGTTGGTTCTCGTAGATAGAGTCGATGCCCCGGTCCAAGCGGCTCGCTGCCGATCAATGGTGTGACGCGCAGACTCTGATTATCGAGGTTTTGAACGAGATTGCCGTCGGTTTCAATCTGCGCGTTGTTTGGCGCGAGGGGCTGAGGATTCAAATAGTGAAATCCAGCATCCAGCGTTCCGACATCGGTCGTTATGCCCTGCCGATCGGTATAGCGCTGGTCGAGTGCATAAAGCGGATTGTTCGAATCAATCGGCCCGTAATCGACACCCGGCGAGGATGTCAACTGATAGTAGCCGTTGTCGAACTCAATCGGATCATCGGAGTTACCGGTGCCAACGAAATTTACCCAAAAGTTCGAGATGAAATTGTAGTTTGCATCGAGACCCAGTATTTGACCGATTCCCCCACTGGCTTCATCACTGCCATCACCGGCGCGATTGAACTGGCCAATGTTGTAGTTAAATACGGGATCGCCGCCGGTATCGAAATAAAACGCGCCACCCGACGTGCCGGCCAGGTTAAAGACGACTGTGTTGTTACTGATTACCGACTTATCCACATCGGCGACGTAAAATCCGGCGCCGGTATCAGCATAGTTGGAGGTGATGAGATTATTGTGCAGCGTCAAGTTGGCATTGGTATTTTGCATGCAAACACCGCCCCCCAGCTGTTGCGCCTCATTGCCGCTCACGGAGCTGTGCTCAACACGCATTGCGTCAGTGCCCGACACATACACGCCACCGCCACACTGCCCGGTTTTGTTCGCCATAATCTTGGACCCGGTCAGATAAAGCGGTGTATTTCGTATGAATAGCCCACCCCCACCGGCGAGATTTGATTTGGTGACAGCACCGGATACCAACGCCTCGTTGTGCCGAATAATCGAGTCGATGATCGTCAAATCTGTGTTGCCGACCATATGTAGACCGCCCCCACTCGAGTCGAGATTCGCTTGCGGCGTCAGCACATTGTTGGCAATCAGCGCGTTTTCGATGTGCACTCGGCTGGGCGAATCGTTGTCGACAAAAATGCCGCCGCCTCGATTCTCGGCTGCGTTATCAATCACATGAACATGATCAAACCGGATCGCGACATCAACTAAAAACGCCCCGCCACCACGTAAATTACCGTGCCCACCGGTCAACGTGACGTAGTAAAGATTGACCACATCACAGTCGGTCAATGTCAACGGTCGTTCACCAGCGAGCACCGATTCCAATTTGGTTTGAGGCGCACCCTGTGCATTGAAGCGAGGCGTCGCAACAAACGGATCGAGCGACCCCACGATGGTCATATTGCTGCAGTTGGCCGAGACCTCAAGTTGCCACTCATCCGCGACGGTGACCACATCATTATTGCTCGCCATTAACACATACAAGGTGTTCCCCGGTGTCTCAACGAGTTTGCCGTCATCGGCCGCGGCTTTGATGGACGGATACGCCAATTCCCACGTTGTGCCATCGGGTGTTGCAGTCGGCGTATCCGGATCAATGAAAACATACACACTGTCGGCCATATCCGGATCCGTGCCAACGGCGATTTCAATGCTTGATCCTATTCCGTCGAAATCGGGATCCTCCGCTGGCCACACGACGGTCGTGACGGTTGCCGTGTTAGACAGGAGGCCCTCGTTATCCTCTACCGTGTACTCAAAGGTCACTATCCCGGTAAAGGTGTCGGGGACATCAACGCGCACAATCCCACTTGCCCCGAGCACCATCGCGGCACCCTCGGACAGGTTGAACACCGAAAGCGTACTCAGGTCGACGCTTCCATCACTGTCGCTGACCTGTCCGGATAGATCAATCTCTATGGTTTCGCCTGAGAAAACCACTGTTGTATCATCATCATTGGCTTGCGGCGCCATATTCGGCGGTAACACGGTAACGGCTACGGTCGCCGTGTTTGATGCGAGGCCCGTGGCATCGCGCACGAGGAACGTGAAGGCGTCGGCCCCCTCAAACGCCGCATTCGGCGTATAGCGAACCACACCACCCGGTAAGGCTACGGCCGTACCATTGGCAGCGGGCGACTCGATACTCACCGTGTCAACGTCGATGTCGCTCTCCGGGTCGCTTGAGCCGACTAGCACATCGATGTCCAGTGACGCGCCTGTGCGCGTGCTTACACTACTGTCGAGCACCACCGGCGCGCTCGGTACAGGGGTAATGGTGATGGTCACCGTCGCCGCGTTCGACGTTGCGCCGGCTGCGTCCACCAACTGATAGGTGAACTGGTCGACACCATTGGCATTAACATTGGGCGTGTAACTAAACTGCCCGGTATCCGCGCCAGGCGTCACCGCGCCGATCGAGGCTCCGGTCACAAGCTGCGCAGACACGATGTCGGCTAAACCATCTGAATCAACATCGTTGGCGAGCACATCAATGACAACGGCGTTGTTCTCGTCTGTCGTCACGCTATCGTCTACGGCGACGGGCGTGTCGTTAACGGCCAGGACGGTAACGGTCACCTGAGCGGTGCCAGACAATTGACCTTCCACATCGGCGACACGATACGAGAACGAATCATCGCCTGCAAAATTGGCATTGGGTGTGTAGATCACGTTGCCAAGCGTATCCGGCGTCGCAACGCCATGGGTGGGGAAACTCTGCAAGACGATCGAGGCAAGATCGATGGCCGAATCGATATCAGTGTCATTGGCCGCGACATTGAGTGTGATCGACGTATCTTCGTCGGTGATTCCCACATCGCCACTCGCGACAGGCGGATCGTTCACCGGCCCAACCTGAACGCTGACGGTCGCAATGTTGGAGCCAAGTCCCGTTGCGTCGGCAACCTGGTACGAAAACGTATCATCGCCAAAAAAGTTAGCGTTGGGCGTGTAGGTGATGGCGCCCGTCGATCCATTAACGACGGCCCCGCCGCTCGCCGGTGGTGTAACGATTACCACTGATGTTACATCGATGTCATCCTGAACGTCCGTATCGTTGGCAATGACGTCAACAACAACGGCGATGTCTTCCACTGTCGCGACGACATCGTTATTCGCCATTGGCGCCGCCTCGACAGACTCGATCGTGAGCACCACCTCTGCGATGTTTGATACGGCTCCCTGATCATCGGTTAGATCATAGGTAAAGGTCGTCGTACCAATAAAGCCAGACCCCGGTGTATACACCAGTCGATCGACTGCCGCGTCGTAACCCACACTGCCGACGCTAGGCGGCGAAACGATGCGGATCGCGCTGTGTTGCAGAACTTGCTCGGCATCCGTGTCATTGGCCAACACCTCAAGGGGTGTTGCATCCGTTGGCGAGACAGTGAACGCATCGGCGCTCGCGACAGGCGCATTATTAACACCCTCGACATTGATGCTCACTCGCGCAGGCTGCGATGCAGCGCCGGCTGAATCCACCACACGATAGTCCATGTAGTCAACACCACTGAAATTGAGGTTGGGCGTGTAGCGCACTTGCGCCGATACGTCGTCCCACACCGCCGCACCAAACAACGGTGGCACATCGATGACCACCGAAGCGCCGGCTAATCCGTCCACATCGGAATCATTCGCCAGCACACTCACGCTTGTCATCTGATTTTCCGCGCCCAGCGCGACATCATCGTTGGCCACCGGCGCATCATTGATGGGTGTCACGGTGGCAAAAACGGTCGCCGCAAGTGAATAGGCTCCCTGCTCGTCAGCGACTTGATAGCGGAACGAGTCAACACCGAAGTAATCCACGTCGGGGGTGTATTCCAACACGCCACCCGGGCCGAGCGTCACTTCGCCATGCAGCGGCGCATTGACGAGCGTCAACGTACCGGCCACCAGTGCACCATCCGAGTCGGCATCATTCACGAGTACATCAATCGCAAGCGACGTGTCTTCAGCCAGCGTGACAAAATCATTCGCGGCGATGGGCGCACGATTTGGCGCGGTTCCGGACGGCACAACGGTCACGTCGACAGGCGTAGCCGCCGACGACGCGCCCAGTGAATCTTGTACTTGATACAACAAGGTATCGGTACCGATGAATCCGGCATTGGGAGTGTAGACAATTCCACCCGTCACAAAATCGGTAAGCGCTTGGCCGTTGGTGGGGGCCTGCGTAATCACAACAGAGCCGGCATTGAGCGCGTCGTCAAAGTCCACATCGTTTTCCAGCACACCAACGAGCACCGATTGACTTTCGGTCGTACTCGCCGAATCGGCAATCGCTGACGGCGCATCGTTCACGGCCAAGACCATGATCTGCACTGGCGCATCGGAGGACCGCCTGCCATCGGCGTCGGCTACCGTGTACCGCAGTTGGTCATTACCATTGCGGTTTGCAAACGGTTGATAGTTGATTCGACCCGTGGCGGGGTCGACTACGGCGCTTCCTTGCGTGGGTTGTTCGGTGATCAGAATCGACAGTGGATCCAGAGTGCTGTTCTGCGCAAAATCGTTGGCCAACACATCGATAACCAAGAGGCTATCTTCGTCACCGATCGCCTGATCAGCAAACGCTTGCGGCACAGCGACGCGTCCAAGCGTAATCGCACGCGTCACCGGAAGCGCGGCATTTCCGGCGGTGTCCACGGCGCTAAACGTCACCAGCGTGGTGCCGAGCGGCAGCGCATTCGGCAAAGGCGAGCCATTCTCTAAGGTAACGATTACCGGAACAGCTCCTTCACGATCATCCGATGCTATGGGCGCCGAGAGAAACTGTTGAATTCGCGCATCGGTTGTTTCGAGTGTGGTCGCCACCGGTTCAAACACCGCCAAATTATTCGGAACAGCGCTGAGCTGTGGCCGCGTCATATCGACGGGTTCGACCACTTGGGCACACACGGGCAGATCGACCTGAACCAATTCGACGTTGTCGTATACCGCTCTTAGGTTGTTGCGAAACCGGACAATCTGCAGATTGAGGTCAATCGTGTCGGAAATGAGCTGGGGCACACCAGCGACGAGCACTTCGATCGGACTTGGATTCCATCTTTATCGTAGGATTGCTCTACAGCAGCTTGAGCGATTCGCGAAATTCCTACACCATAACAACCCATCTCTAAAGGCTTGTCTTGTCCTTCTTCGGTAGTATAAGTTGCTCCCATCGCTTGA
>JBCCHD010000051.1 GCA_039028935.1 Pseudomonadota bacterium
CGCCACTGCTGGCTGCATAGCCAGCAAGAGCGCACCTGCCAGCGCCCAAGAAACCTGTCTCATTGTCCTGCCCCTTTTTTACGTTGTTCTTTGTTTTTCGATTGGTGTTACTACGGGTAAGCAATAAATCGCTTCCTTTACCCCCACGATCCATTTCGAAAACCGGATCAGCGGGCAGAGCGCCACACCGGCTACCGCGAAGGAACACGCTATATAGCTGAATAAACTGAATAAAAGGCCAGCGGAACACAGAACAAGACCGGCGCTGATCGACCGCAACGGACGTGCGGGCATTGATCGTCTGGCGACGCGTGCGTCACTCTAGCGCTCGGTCACCACTCGACCTGCGATGCGCCGAGACGCGTTAACGTGGGCCGCGGGTGCGCCGCCCAAGCAGTTTGAGCCAAGTCAGACTGGCAAACGTGGACACAAATGCCGCAACGACCAGCCGCACAAGAGAATTTGGATCATCGATTTGAATCGGTGGGGCCGCCAACCAGGCGCGCCAAGCTTCACTGATCAATAGGCCGGTCACCAACCCAATCACCATAAAGCCCAATATCGCGAAGACGTCATCTCGCACATTGAGCGCGCGGCAGCACCAACGCGCCCACATCGCGTACAGTGCGGCGCACACGATCGCCAACAAAAATAGAAGGGCCACTCTCGGCATCGTTCTAACTCTTTGGTTATTTGGGCTTTGCTGAACTCTCAGCGAGGAAAAACACCCGGTCGCTCTATTTTAAGCACAATTTCGACGTTTCGGGGACCGAGTGGCAATGGGTGTTCGGCCGATTCTGCCGTCGCGCGTACGTTGCGCAGTCCGTGCCGTTAGGAGCGCGACGGGTCCGTCTGTGTGTTCAGCCTGGCGTACAGTCGACTCAACTCTCCGGGTACCGCCTGCCAGGCCCAGTGCGTGTCGCCGTCGTTGCCCCCATCAAAACGCAGATGCTCCATGAACGAGACGGCAATGGCGTGATTTAGACGTTCATCACCACGGGCAACAAACTGATCCAGAAGTGAAAAAAGCGCCTGAAGCTCGTCGCGGTGCTCTTGATCGATAAAATCTTGCGCCAACCGGCGCACCACCTGCATTTCGCGGTGCAACACGCCTTTGCTTTGATGGAGCGTGTCGGCGACCACAGGCCAGCGGGCGGCTACCGCCGCCAGCAGGTCCCTTCGCTGCTCTGTCACCTCGAAATACATGGTTCACCCGTTGGTGGCGGTCTGCCCACGCGCCATTCTTGCGGGAATTGGCTCGCCGCGCCCCACCTCAAATAGAAACGCCCTGTGTCTTATATCGTCCGCCTAACCGGATTTTAAAGACCCGATGCACACGATAGTCCGGCCGCTCAGGGTTTGCCCAGACCAAACTCCCACCGTGCGAACCCAGTTTCAACGCCTTGGTTGTCGGCCGTTCAACACGGTCTTGGGGGTGCCCGCAACACAATTGTGCTTATACCCATACAGGCGCACGACACGCGCCAACAATTCGACCAACCTATTCCGGGGGGCAGGAACATGACACACAACGAAATGAATCAACGGACAGCATGGTGGCTAGGCGTGACCCTGTGTCTGACATCCATCACGACCATGGCCGCGGAAAACGCCTTCAGCGGCACAGGTCCATTTGGTGGCCGCGTCACGGCGGTGCAATTTGATCCGGCAGACGCCTCGCGTGCTTACGCGCTCGGTGCCAACAACGGACTGTTTTTTAGCGACGATAGCGGCGCAAACTGGCAGCGCTTTGCGGTTGATCATCCGAGTATCAATCAAAACTCGATCTCAGGATTTGGCATCGACCCGAGCGCGCCATCCACCCTTTGGGTCGTGGACAATGGCAGTGAGGTCGCCCGCACCACCGACCGAGGTGCCACTTGGACCGCGTCCACGACAGGACTCGGCGGCGGGCTCTTCTCCATTACCGTCGATCAATTTAATAGCGGCACCGTGTTTGCGGACACCGGGACAACGCTGTATCGGTCTACCGATAATGGCGACACCTGGACCAATGTCTCTACCGGACTGGGCACGAACCCGCATACGTCAATCATGCAATCACCGAGCGACCCATCCACCTTTATGGTGTTGGGTTGGGATGGTCCGTTTAAGTCAATCGACGGTGGTCAAACCTGGGTGCAAATGGCTAACAACCTGCCGCTGACATCGAACGGGTATGTGTTTGCACGCTACGGTGTGTTTGACCCGCTCAACAGCGACATCGCGTTGATCAACGTATCGAATGAGGGAAATTGGCGCACGCTCGACGGCGGCGACACCTGGCAATCCTATGGAAGCGATGTACCCAATGATTTCTTTACTGAAATGGTGCGTGATCCGTCCAACAGTTCGCGCATCTATTTGGCCACCGGCAACAACGATGTGTTTGTGTCGAACAACGATGGTTTGAGCTGGGGAGCAGCCGATGTCAGTGGACTGGGACAATACACCGTCAACGACATCGCGTTTGATCCGGTCACGCCCAACCGCCTACTCATCGGTACCGCCACCAAAGGTCTCTACGTGTCGAGCGATGCGGGTGCAAACTGGTCGTTGAGCACCGAAGGCTTCGTAGCGATTGGCGTTGAAGCACTCGCGATCGATCAAAACGATGGTCGCATTTATGCGGGCACAACAGGCGGCACCGCCAACAGCAGCGATAACGGTATCAGCTGGTCGCAGAACGTCGGCAGCTATGATCTTTGGACGTTTGCGATGGAGGCCGACCCCAATACGCCCAATCGCGCCTACGCCGGCTCGAGCTGTTGCGGTCTGTATGAGACGGTCGACGCCGGGCAAACCTGGAACCGTATCGATCTGAATTTACCCACCGTTGTGGCGTCGTGGGTGACGGACATCGACATTCCGCGGTCCAACTCTCAGCAGCTCGTGTTCTCCGATTACAACCGCGGCCTGTTTGGCACGACCGACGGTGGCGCAACCTGGGCGCAGATCTCCACCGCGCTCTCATCGTTCTTTACCGGCAACGTGGTGCTCGATGGCGTGGATGCCGCCGAAACCGACTCCGCCATATTGTTTGTGGCAAGTCCCGACTTTCAGCGTGGCGGCATTTTTAAAAGCACCGACTTTGGCAGCAGCTGGTCGCGTAAATCCGGTGACGGGATTCCGGGTCCTACCCGTACATTCTCGGTAGCCGTACACCCACAAAATCCGAACATCGTGTTTGCCGGTGGCTCCTCTCTTTACCGCTCGGTGGACGGGGGTGACACGTGGAGCTTTCCCGCATCGGGTGTTGGCGGCACGGTCAAATCGTTGTATATCGACTCGGACAATCCGCAGCTCATGTACGCGACGAGCGAGAGCTCAGGCCTGTATCGCTCGGTCGATGGTGGCAACATCTGGACCGCCGCGCCTGGTGATGACGGTTCGGCTAAAGCCAATGGGTTGGTGGTCGATCCAACCGATCGCGGACGGGTATTGATTGGCTATGACGATGTCGGCTATCAAGAATTCACCTATGCCACCGATCTCGAGCTGAGTGATGACAGCGGCGGGGTCACAGGGTCGGCCGGTGAAGCACTTGCCGTGTCGCTCTCGATCACAGCCAACGGTCCCATCACTGCCAACGAAGTTGAGCTCAATGCGGCCGTGCCGGCTGGCGTGACGGCGACCGGTGCAACCGCCAGTTCCGGTACCTGTTCGATAGACGGCCAAGCCGTGCAGTGCGCGTTGGGGGCACTGTCCGATACCGCTACTGCCACCGTCGATTTGACCGTTATGGCGGCATCGGATGGTAGCTACAGCATCGACACCTCGGTTCGTTCGCTCGAATCCGACCCGGACGCTGCCAACAACATCGCCTCGGTGCCGCTCGTGATCGGGTCCGTCACCGATAGTGACGGCGACGGCGTCGGCGACAGCACCGATAACTGCACAACCATCGCCAACCCAGCTCAAACCGACACCGATGGCGACGGCTATGGCAATCGCTGCGACACCGATTTTAATAACGACTGCGTCGTGAACTTCCTTGATATCTCCGCATTCGCCGGACAGTTTCTGGGCACCAACCCCGACTTTGACATTAATGTCGATGGGGTCGTGAACTTCCTCGATTTTGTGGTGGTATCGCAATCGTTCCTGCAGTCGCCCGGCCCCGGTCAAGGCGCATGTCCCTGAGTAAAATCAGGGTCCTTGTCCCAACCTTGACCCAGGATTCCTGTTCCTGAGTCGATCGGTCGGGCGCACCCGACCGCGATGGATGCGGTTGTTTACGCACGCGTCGAACGGCGCGTGCGTTTTTTTTTATGCGCGCTCCATACTCGTCCGGCTGCGAATTAGGGGGCGCGTTGCTTGATCGACTCCTGTCATTTGCTAGTATCCGCTCTATTCGTTTTATTCATCACCGTTGGCTTCCCGCTGACACCCAGATAGAACATCCGTTCCCGCGATAAAAACCCACAGCCGAGGCATCAATGGACAGGGCAGCCATCGTTCATCAGAACTTCTTGCAGCGAGTGAGCGCGGGCGATTTTCCGCCGGGCAATGCACCTGATCGATCACTATCAAACCCCGAAGCGGTGGGTCTTTTTCAAGCACAGGTGTTAAGTCGCCAACTCGATCGCATTAGTAGAGACATGCAAAAGGCCGGACAAGGGTTCTACACCATCGGCTCGTCCGGCCACGAGGGCATGGCGGCCGTTGCTCATGCACTGCGCCCGACCGACATTGCCTTCTTGCACTATCGCGACGCCGCGTTTCAAATTGCGCGGGCCGCTCAAGTGCCTAACCAGACCATTGCCTGGGACATGATGCTGTCGTTCGCCTGTTCGGCCGACGACCCCATCAGCGGCGGACGCCACAAGGTGCTGGGGTCACACGCGTTAATGATTCCGCCGCAAACCTCCACCATTGCTAGCCATCTGCCCAAAGCAGTGGGTGCGGCGTTCTCGATTGGCGCGTGTCGCCGCCGCCCGCCCGAACACCAACTCGTGACCGATGACGCCCTCGCGCTATGCAGCTTTGGCGATGCCTCACTCAACCACTCAACGGCACAAGGCGCCATTAACACCGCCGGATGGACAGCCGTCCAATCCACCCCCCTACCGCTTTTGTTCGTCTGTGAGGACAACGGCATTGGTATCTCGACCAAAACACCGCATGGCTGGGTCGAAGCGTCGGTGCGTCATCGCCCCGGACTGCAGTACTTCAGCGCGGATGGGCTGGATGTATACGACACCTATCGCGTTGCGAAACAGGCCGCCGACTATGTGCGCACCAAACGCAAACCGGCGTTTTTGCATCTGCGCCTGATCCGTCTCTACGGCCACGCCGGCGCGGACATCGCCACCAGCTATCTGCCCAAAGCGGAAGTGGAAACCGATGAGGCCAATGATCCGCTGCTGCACAGCGTACGGCTTTTAATCGACGCCGGCGCCCTCACCGCCCGCGACGCACTCAAGATATACAATGATACGTATGCCCGACTGACGCGCATTCGTGCGGAGGTGATCAAACGTCCCCATCTTAAAACAGCGAGCGATGTGATGCGCAGCATTGTGCCGCCCGCTCGCGCCTGTGCACCCAAATCCAGACCGGCCGAAGACGTGCGTGCCAAAATCTTTGGCAGCGACTTCAAAGCGCTGTCGCAACCCCAGCCAATGTCACGATTGATCAACTGGGCGCTGACCGATTTGATGCTCGAAGAACCGGCCATTACGTTGATGGGCGAAGATGTGGGACGCAAAGGCGGCGTATATGGCGTGACACAAAAATTGTTCAATCGCTTCGGCACCGGCCGCGTCATCGACACACTGCTTGATGAGCAGTCGATTCTGGGTTTTGCCATCGGCATGGGCCAAAACGGTTTTTTGCCCATCCCCGAGATTCAGTTTCTCGCCTATCTGCACAATGCCGAAGATCAGCTGCGTGGCGAGGCCGCTACCTTACCGTTTTTCTCAAAAGGCCAGTTCACCAACCCGATGGTGCTACGCATTGCAGGGCTCGGTTATCAAAAGGGATTCGGCGGACATTTCCACAACGATAATTCACTCGCCGTGCTGCGCGACATACCGGGCATCATCGTCGCTTGCCCATCGAACGGGGGTGATGCGGCGCGTATGCTGCGCGAATGCACGCGCCTGGCCTACGAAGAACAACGCGTCGTGGTCTTTATCGAACCCATCGCTCTGTACGGTACCCGAGATCTTCATGAGGCGGGAGATGGCGCATGGATGAGTGTCTATCCGCCACCTGATGAGCGCATTTCGCTTGGCGAGGTCGGCCAATATGGCGACGGCACCGACCTTGCGATTATCTCGTACGCCAACGGTGCGTTTTTGTCGCGACAGGCTCAACCGTTATTGGCCGAACAAGGCATCCATGCGCGAGTGATCGACATGCGCTGGCTGGCACCGCTTCCGCTTGAGGCTCTGCTGGCCGCGGCCGCCCCATGCCAACGCGTGTTGATCGTAGATGAATGCCGACGCACGGGCAGTCAGTCGGAAGGGCTGTTTACTGCCTTTATCGAAGCGGGTCGCGAGGGTATCGCGCGGGTCGCGGCACACGATAGTTTTATCGCTACCGGACCGGCCTACGCCGCACCGCTTCCATCGGTGGAGGAGATTGTGAGTGCGGGCCGAGCACTCTGCGGAGACGGATCGTGACGCGCACCGCTGTCGTCGTCTGTCCAGGTCGCGGCACCTATAACAAAAGTGAGCTAGGTTATCTTCACCGACACCATGCTCACTCCTCGCTGCTCCCCTCGTTTGATGCTATACGGCAAGCACAACAACAGGAGACCATCACCGCACTGGACGGCGCGGAACGATTTGTCGGTTCAACCTACACACGAGGCGATATCGCGTCGCCACTGATTTATACCTGCACACTGGCCGATAAAGAGGCGCTGGCCGACGATATCGACGTCGTCGCGGTCACGGGCAACTCGATGGGCTGGTACAGCACGTTGGCGGCGGCCGGTGCTGTGTCACACGATGACGGCTTCCAACTCGTTAACACCATGGGTTCGCTGATGCAGGAACACCTGATCGGTGGGCAGTTAATCTATCCCTTTGTCGATGAGAACTGGCGGCCTGAGCCTGGGCTGAAAGAGGCGCTGATGGCGCAGGTTGATCGCATCAACGACAGTATCGACCGAGAGCTGTCCTTATCGATCGACCTGGGCGGCATGCTTGTGCTGGCGGGTAATGAACAAGGACTTCGCGCATTTGAACAGGCGGTGCCGATTCGACAAGAGCGTTTTCCGATGCGTTTGCCCAATCATGCGGCGTTTCATACCCATCTTCAGGCGCCGGTCGCCAGACTTGGCCGCGCTCGTCTGTCTCCCGACCTTTTTACCCAACCTCAGTGCCCCATGATTGATGGCCGAGGCGCGATCTGGTGGCCAGGCGCCACCGATCCCAAAGCGCTGTGGCAATACACGCTCGACCACCAGGTAATCGAGTCATATGATTTCACTGCCGCGATACGAACAGCCGCTCGCGAATTCGCCCCGGATCTTTTTATCGTGACAGGTCCCGGTAATACGCTGGGCGGCGCCGTCGCGCAGGCGCTTATCCTCTCGCACTGGCGCGGCATCGATTCGAAAGCCCGTTTTGTTGAACAGCAGACCGAACAGCTCGTGATGTGCTCAATGGGTCTTGACGCGCAGCGACCGGCGGTGAGCGTCGCCTGATCCAATTTCAGTCACCCATCTCATCGCATCCTCAATGCGCGATTCGGCACAACCCAAAGACACATCAATTCGATCCGTGCGGGCAACTCGACAACATGGATAGCTCAGGCAGTGGCTAGGAAAGCGTCAGCGTGCGTCTTCAATGAAAACGGCGTAACGGGCCGTTCAAGAGGTGTTGAGATTCAGAGTTTGGGAATCAGTCGGCCGGTCGTTTGCTCGTAGGTGCGGTAGGCATCGCCAAACTTCTGTCGCATCATTTCTTCCTCACGCGGCACGCGAATCATGTACATCACAAAAAAGGTCACTAGCCCGGCGTAGCCGGCAAACCAGTTGTTAATGAGCGTCGCTTGCGCAATAAAAATCAACGCGATAGCAGAATACATCGGATGTCGAATGCGTTTATAGACGCCCTCGTCAACCAAATTATGATCTTCTCGAATTTCGAGTGTGACGCTCCAGTTCCGACCCAGATCACGGTGGCTGCGCCAAAATAACCATAACCCAACCACCAAGCACAGCACGCCGATGCTACTCACCCACACCGGAATCGATGTGTTTGCAAAAGGAAAGACGCCAAAGAGAAGATGCGTGGCTGGGATCGGCGCCGAACCCAACCAGACGGCGATGAGCAGTAGCTTCTCGATGCGATTAAATTCTGACGATTGAATAACGTTTTGTTTATTTTCCTTCTCGTGGGGTGCACGAATGACACCCATTACGATCATGCCCAGCAACCAAACCAGTGGCCACGGGCCATTGACCGGCGTGCGCCAGATGATCGCGCCAGCTAACAGCGCACCCAACAACAACCATGCCGCCTTTTTCATTGGAACGTCCTTATTTCCTATTTATCCGCTTGAGCTACGCGTACGGGTTAACAATACGCCAAAGCAACTCGTTATCCGCCGCCCACTCAAACGTCACTGTGAAAGAGCACCAAGATGGCTCCCCACAAAACACCCGCCGCGGCGACAACACCGCCGACCCAAAAAAGCGCCATCACCTCAAAATGCATAGCGGCCGCAATGAGGCCGGCGCCAATCAGCACCAGCACGACCGGCACAGCTAAGCCGAGCAGAAACTTCGCTAAATCGGTGAATATCTCTTTAAGCATTCCGCTACCCCCAGGCAATCAGAGCGGCCATCAATGTATTGGCCAGCATCAACACAAAATCCGTGACAAATATGAATCGCATTAACCCTTGAACTTGCCACACGCCTTGCTGCATTCGGTTCTGGCGCCAAATCGGAAAATTGAAGTAGAACTGTGAGCCATGCGCTAAGGCAAAGAATAAACACAAGATGATGCGTTGACTGTCGCCATTGAAGGCATCGGCAAAGGCGAGTAGGACGAGGTTGAACGCACAGAGCGCAAAATTAAATCCGCCAAGAAACTTACCGGACTCGACTAATACATCGAATGCGGGTGAATCACGATACGCCTTTGGCACAAGAATTTTGGCAAACACCGTGTTTCGAAACACGAACAGATGAAAGCCCATCGCGAACCAAACGGCGTTTGCAACAAGCAGTAGCTTAAACAACATCGATAATGCCTATTTTTGCATTTACCACTAGCACCTTCACTGTCCTTTTTTACTCGGTGTCGATTCCAAACCAAAATCTCACTTACTGCGCCTCACACAGCAGGCTGTGCAGCTGCTTATCCACTTGCTCGCCCGAATTGCTAATGCCGCGTTCCGCGTGTGTCTCAGCGTTAATCACCCGAAACCCGGCCTCATTAAGCTGCGCGTGCATTGCCGCAAGACTGTAAAGCGTAAACCCATAGCGGGTGAATGGTAAGCGCGCCATAAATGCTTTATCACCGAACACCACACAAAACCGCCCACGAGGCGCGAGCACTCGGACGACCTCGCGCAAGTGCACCTGAACATCATGCCAGAAATAGACGGTATGCACGGCCAATACTCGATCAAACTGGCCATCCTTGAACGGTATGGACTCAGACGAACCCTGGGTGAACGACACGTGTCCTGTTTTGACATGATCCGCGTTGAGTTCGGCGGCGATCTCGACCATCTCTTGTGACCAATCGAGTCCTGCATACACCACGTCGACCGCTTCGGAAAGAATGCGCGGCGCAAACTGTCCGTTTCCCGGGCCCAGTTCGAGCACATGGTTAGAGGCGGTGATCCCCAACAACTCAATCGCACGGAGGTTAGCCTGCTCATTAGACCGATTCATCTGCACGGCCGTGTCGATCGCGACATCACCCGATGGCCGCCTGAGCTGGGCAGCGAGCTGGCGGGCCTTATCATCGCTCATATTCGTCGAACGATTGCATGCAATTACAAATTAAACACGCGCCGAGCGTTATCGCTGAGAAACAGTCGGCTCACCGTTTCATCAAGCGCCAGCGTCTCAAGATTTTCTAAGGCTTTTTTGTGGGTCAACATCGGATAGTTTGTGCCAAACAGCACTTTGTGGCGACCGTGCCCGGCGAGAAAATCGACGAGCGCCGGCGGATAGCGGTTGATCGTATAGGCCGAGGTATCGATAAACACATGCTCGTGTTTCGTGGCCACCGCAATCGCCTCATCGGTCCAAGGATAACCAATGTGGCCACCAACAATACGAAGCTCCGGAAAATCGAGTGCAACTTGATCAAGATAGATCGGACGCCCCACTTCGGATGGCATGAGTGGACCGGTATGGCCAATCTGCGTGCAAAACGGGACGCGAAGTTCGCAACAGGCCGTGTAGACCGGATAAAACCGCCGGTCGGTCGGTGGTAGCTCCCAGAGCCACGGCAATACGCGAATGGCTTTAAAACCCAATTGCTCAATACAGCGCCTCACTTCGCGAACCGCATGCATAGGTTTGGATAGATTCACCGAACCCACACCGACCAAACGATCCGGCGCCTGGGCAACAAAGTGTGCCACTTCATCATTGGAAATCATCGCACCGCGCGGCCCAACCCAGGCCGATATCAGGCTTTGGTCAACACCTGCCTCATCCATGCAGTGCAGCGTCGCCTCGACGGGCAGCTCTTCTTCAGGCAACGGAATATTGGTCCAACGACGCAACGACTCAAACATCGGATCTTGTAAATGTCGCAGAGTTGGATGCTGCGCCCAGGCGTCGATGATCATCGGAGATCTTTACGTATTCGAATGGTCAAGTTAGCGCGATACGATGGTACTGAAGCCGCCGTAGATCATCCGTTTTCCGTCAAACGGCATGGATTCAGGACTCCATTCAGCAAAACGAGGATCGCTCATTGCGTTTTTATTTCCCTCATCGCGCGCTTCCCGAGACGGCCAGGTAATCCAAGAGAACACCACGGATTCGTTCTTCTCGCATTTCACCGACAGCGGAAATGAGGTCAACACACCGTCGGGCACATCATCCGCCCAGTTTTCAACGATCGACAGCGCACCATGGTCTTTGAATACCTCGGCCGATAGTTCCGCCAATCGCACGTAATCGGCTTTTTTTTCCTCGGGCACTGCAATGACATATCCATCTACGTACGACATCCCATAGTCTCCTATTCCCCAGCATACCGCTAAGCTTATCGTTTTTAGCAACCCGCTCCAATCACTTGTTTGGTATTCTCCCGTTAATTGCTAGCGTCCGGCGATGGCCGCGGGTCGAATGCAACCTGAGTAGCCACCAGTTGGAGGTCGATTTGGTCGTTGTGCGGATTGGCGTCAGCGACACCACCTCGCGTGAAAATCCGGCGAGGTCACACTGCTGGATAACGACTTGCGATTCCATTTTTTGTCGCGCCTGAAGCGAGACGGCCGTCTGAGAACAACCGATGCATACAACGAGCCAAGTAGACCGCGTAATACGCGCCGTGCGGCGCTGTTCGACGTGCTCAAATCTCCCGCTTGGTCCGCGACCAATTTTGCAGCTTAATACGAACGCCAAAATCTTGATCGCCGGTCAAGCACCTGGAAAGAAGACGCACGAGAAGGGCATTCCCTTCGATGATGCGTCGGGTCAGCGCCTTCGAGAATGGATGGGTCTATCGAGGAATCAGTTCTACGACAAACAGCTCGTCGCAATCTTGCCGATGGCCTTTTGTTATCCGGGAACAGGTAAAAGTGGCGACCTACCGCCGCCGCCTATCTGTGCCGAGACATGGCGACGGCCGTTGCTGCAATTGCTCCCCAACATCCAACTAACATTGGTTATCGGCCAATATGCGTTGGACTGGCACCTGGCGGGTAAACAAAGAAAGACGCTCACCCAAACAGTCGGCGATTGGAAAACGTATTGGCCTGAGGTGGTGCCGATGCCGCACCCGAGTCCCCGCAACAATCGATGGCTTAAAAAGAACCCATGGTTCGCCGAAGAGGTCCTGCCGTCATTACAACACACCATTGCACAGCTCACGTCGAGCCCTTCAATCTAGCCTAAGTGCCGATGACATTAACCAGGGGGCGTCAGACCAGGCGGCCCTGGCTCTCGCGCGCATCGATTCTCAGGAGGTAGTGAGCGCTCTGCAATGATTCAGCGACCACCGCGTCGTCGAAAAGACGAAATTAAACCAACCTCAATTTGATCGCACACAAACGGTCGATTGCGACCTTATGGCAGCAGCACCCGCCCCTTTATCCGGTCACTACACAGTGCTGCACATGCGGAGTGTTCATTCTCCGAATACCCCTAGTCGGCGTGCCGAAGCGCATAGACATAGGCGTCAACGATCTCGCCCGTCTCAAGCGTTACCGCGACCGACTCTCGACGATATGCGTCCCCTTCGAAAGCATCGAGCATGGACCATTTGGTATGTAACAATGACGAAGACAGAACAAACCCCTCAACCACCGCACCGTCGGATGCCGGCACAATGCCGGGGTATCCCATTTTGGCGCCCCACCCTTGATCGAGAAGATGTCCTCGTACTGTCGCGGCCAACCACGTTCCCTCAATGTCGGCTAACGTGTCATGGTTGGCGCGACCGGGTGCAAGCGTTCCATACACGAAAAGCCGCTCTGTTTCCTTCGTCACACTCTGGCCTCATTTTCGCCCGACCGGTGCGACGTAATCGCGAGGTATTCTAATGCTTTCACGTTGAGCGCGATGCGGTAATGTTGGCAAAAATCGTAACCGAAAACATCGATGTATCGACTGCCTTGTCTTGCCATTACTTTAATCCTTCGTCCTTTTCAGCAGACCAATACGACAGAAAGTCACGGCCAACCGAATTGGAAAGCCCTTCCAATGTAGCCCCTGAGAGCACCGCCGAGTGGTGGTAAGCCCCAGATCCGTCTTTCGTAACAAAGGCAATTCGAACCTGAAACCAATCGGTGTTGATGCGCGCCTGGGTTACAGGCGTACCATAGAACGTCCCGCTGAAAGTGCGTTCATTCACCATTGTGATAACGAGTTCACTAAAGTAGGCATCGGACTCAGGCGTTGGCCGCAGGTCGACTTTCCAGACGCCGATCAGCTGACTTGCATCCGGTGACTGCATACCATTCATCGGTGCAACACAGCTTGTGAGCAGCGGGAGAATCAAAAAAAACAGTAGGCGCATCTCGCGTTCCCCAAAAGATTGATTAGTTGCTGGCCACCAAAAAGTCGGGCATCCTTCTCCCAAGAGTCCACGCGCACAAGAATAACGTAGCGAGTAGGCGGGCGACGGTTAGCACTAAGTAAACTTATTGAACGCCGTAATGTCGGCGGCAATCTTCAATATCCTCGATGGAATAAGTGATCGTTCGATCGGTTCTGTATTCTTCGCCTGTTTTGTCAAACTTTTTCAACTGAAGCGCTTTTGTCGCGGCTTCCTCAAACACGCCAGCTGGGTGAGACGAAATGACGTCGGCCTCTTTGATGTTGCCATCGACGTCAATCAGAACATCAAAAATGACCACTCCTTCAATGCAATTTTGAAAAGCACTCAGAGGGTAGTATGTTTCTAAGGGATAATAATTATCTCGGCAGCCAAGAATGGCAACACAGCACGCGATCAACACCAAAGGTTTACCAGCAAAATGACGGCCGACAGTGGAAAGCACGGACCGTCTTCGCCGCGACTCAACACGCATTCGAATCAAACCGGAGCGAGTCGCTCTTTGCCTATTCGTCGTGATGGCCATGCGTGGATAATACCGATTCGACATGTCACTGCTCCATTTTCTTATGTCATCAAGCGCTATGCTCAGTTGCGCCGCGCCTCAAAAGAGCTTGAGTCATTGGGCATCGATCGTACAACGTCGCCATTGACTCGACTCAATCCGGCGAGACAGCAATCAATTCATTACGCCCAACTCGGTCCAAGCCACATGATCATTGCGTTATCGATTCTATCTCGATAAGCCAAATCCTTCTTAGTTGCAAAAGGAACCGAGTGGAGTGCATGGCTTGGTTAGACCGCATGGCGCTCGCGCTCACCTGTCTCGCTCAGTTTTACGACTTGTCGGTTATTGTACCAAACACAAGGGACACCGTTATCGCACACGCAACGTAGAGAATTGAAAAAAGAACATCTTCCCAATTTCCTGCATCCGACAGTAAAATCGAACTCGGAATTAGCGCAACAAAGAACCCCACCAATGCAACGTTCCGCCTGGAGTAAACACCAAAATACGACAACGCAAAATAGGCGGGCAATCCAAATACCAGTGTACACACATAGGAAATCGCGATAGCAACAATCGAAATGAACGCCCAAGGCCCAAAACCATACTCAGGAACCGGAAACGCCAAGTAGATTATCGCCACACAGATAGTCACGGGAATCGCCGATGCTAGAGGGGCGACCCCCAGGCCTAAAATAAGACGAGCGACGCGACTACTCATACAGCGGTCCAATTACAATTTCGTTCTCATTCCAAACCGACAACTAAAACGCCGATCAAACACGACTTCATCATGCCCGATCACCTCAGAGTTAACGGCGTATGCGTGGTGGCCAATGCCCAAACGCCACATCGCCAACCAGAGTAAGCGGCCAGTCCTTCTTGAAGCTCGTCGATGGATACCGCGTGCACATTCAAAAGACAACACAACCACTGATCTCAGCCGCCATGAGCACGTTCGCGCGTTGGGCAACCGCCAAATACGTGGGCGCGCCGATGGACCGTAGCGGTGACGTTATATGCTGCAAGCCAAAAATACACTACCGCGTTTTTTCTACCTCAAGGGTTTTGAACCCCTTGCCAAACTCGCAATGAATATACGTAAATCGTCCATTGTCTCGTTTTCTTGGCTCACAACCAATATGGCCATCTATGCTTTGAGTCTTGTTATACTCGTCCAGCATCTTCTTGAAATCTCTCCATTTCTTGGCTTGCATTTTAGTACCAAACTCACTATCAGCAGGCGATACCACTTTATTGATGCCGGCCCCAATCGTTGTGCAGCCCGCCAGAATAAATAGAACGAAAAACAGCATGATTACTTTCAATTCCGCACTCCATTCGCGAGTGGCAATATACCGTCTAGGTTCAGCGTCCGGCTGAAGATTGCAAGTTCTCATACGACAACCTCTCCCACGGAAGATAAACTATCGAACACCGCCAACAAATCGCCCTAGATGTTTGAGGGACAGCATCAATAACATAATCATAGCAATTATCCATAGAGCAAACATGAGCCACCTCATGGGAGCAGCGGAACTCGCCATTAATCCAAATACCCAGGCCTTTATGAAAGAAAAATCCGCCCCCAACAGCACGAGCGGGCCATCAGATAGAATTGGAAGAAGAAAGAACCTCAGAAAAAACAGGGATAGAAGACAAACAAAGAGCGAAACGAATCGCAGTGGCCAAGATAAGCTCCTTGCTAAAATCGCCTCATGTTTCTTGCGGTAGTGGTCTGTAGTCTTTTGACTCACTTAACTTGGCACCCAACGCTTAAAATGAGCAGTCGGCGCGCGAACGGTGCTTTCTAGCGACTTAGCGTTCACCAGCCTGCTCCAACGGTGTGTTTGGCGGCGGGTACGTCACAGCCGCCAAGCGTTCCTCTGCGGCTTTCAATGTTTCCTCCGTCCACACATCTACCACGCTGCCCTCCCTCATGTATTGATCGGTGAAATCTTGGGCAAATGCCAATGGATGATATCGCTGCCCGTTCTTTCCCGTGATCTCTTTGTTTCTGATCCATAGGTCGTTGATTGCAATATGAATCGTATTTGAAAGCCCAAGAGCCGTTGCGACCACATCTCGCCAATCACCCTCGGCAACGTTGAAGACTCTATATAAGTGCAACGCCTGATTTTTCTTAGATTGTTGCGTATCAAGCTCGCCGATGGAGTCTAATATGAAATCCTCGAAAAACAGGTATATAGGCGACTCTTTGTACCTTGGCTCATCGAGCCCTCGAGGTTCCGGTAGCAATTGTTCAAGATCACACATTAAAACCGCCTAACTATTACGATCAACCGCGGCTGATCTTTGCATGACAATCCGACGGCGCCGACCGGTCGGTTACATTGACGGGTTATGCAGCGCCAACGACCCGCTCAATTGCAATAAGAGTGGGTAATTCAAAGAAGCCCACGGCTGGGTTTTTTTGGCGGGTCAGAGCAACCTGAACATATGGTTTAGCACTCGAATCTATTTTTCCTTCGTCCATTAGTTGACTCAAAGCGGTAGCAATAATAGTAACGTCTAGAGTAAACATATCGTATGAATCAGCCATAAACGCCGCGCCGGGATTCTTTAGATCTTGTACTACCTGCTCGTCACTACAGAGCGAATCATTATACTGTTCAAGTTGTCCGGCGAGTATCCAGTTAAAACACTCCGTTAACGGTCTATCCGGACGGTCTAAACGCCAGTTTCGAAACTCATAATACGATTCAGCACCTTCATCGCTTCCAAATGGGGCCATCTCGTCAACACAGTCCCAAAAAAATGGCTCCGTCATCAATTCCCGCGCTCTGGGGTGCGCAAGTTCTGGATTATTGAACGGATCGTGATCGTCTGACTCTGTCATGCCTAACTCGCTATATAACTATTAAAATCAGCCGACACTGATGACAACAAGGGCAAAGCGATACGTTGGCCCACCAGTTGCATTGATTTGTTAGACAGAGCTGCGTAATTCATCGCGAATCTCCATAATTATTCGGCCTAACCAATTTGAACCACTTCCGTCTTTCCCACAACCCCAAAAATAATCCCCTGGAGAGTTTTCTACGATCTCTTCATCTCCAGTCGCCATCAACATTTCTTTCAATGATTTGTGTGTTAGAAACTTCTTCCTCACCGCACGCTTCATTACATCGATGCGAATCTCGTTCCAATCAACTCGAATTGGTTCGGAACGAGATCTGCCCAGACTCGCAGCTTGTTTAGGGCCGTGTGCTCGCCGAATCTTTTCGCGGTATTCCTCATTGTCGAACTTCTGGGCTTGAAAATAATGTTCAACGGTCTCCCACCATAATCCATCACACTCAATACCGTACTTCGAAAAATTAGAGTACTCGTAGTTAGGCTCGTTTTTCGTATAAAAGTAGATAGCCACGGAGAAACTCTGTCTAACTACTAAAATCAGCCGGCGCTGATGACGATAAATGCATTACGACACCCCGTCTCGGCGATTGCATTGATTTGTTATGAAGCATTTACTGGATACTCCATTATCGCCTTCCTCAATAGCTTAACCAGTCGTTGCCTATTCTTAAAAGACTTCGATTTTAAAGGGATGCGGCTCAGCCAGTGAGCGCTGGGGCCCGACGTACCTGAGACAAGCTTAGAAAGGCGGACAGTAGTCGGAAGTAATCTGAGCTCAAGCACCTCCACGACATGCTCAATTTCGTGGACTGATGCAAACTCGAGAACATTACTTTCATACTCAATTAGGCACCGGCAAAATCCCTTGCCAGGAATCGCGCTTGGTAACTCGGGGCTATGAGATCCCGCCACATTCCACACTCCGCCAGAAAGCGGCCGATGCGCCCAATAGGTGACTAGTGATTCCCTGAATGAATCGCTGTACTCGAAGCTAATCGCGCCCATGACTTGCAGTATTGATACTAAGATAAGCCGATGTTGATGGTGATAAGCGCATGACGATCATCCTGTCGCGATCGGTTGCATTGATGTGTTATATCCCTTCTTCGCGATGCTGACTGAACCTCTCATACCAGCCATCTTCGGTAAATATCTCGCCTTGAAGCCCGTCCGACATTTCTGCAACATTGCATTGACCGACGAAAACCGACACATCGTTTCTTTTTTCCTCGAGAGCAAAAAGAAAGTCGTGCACGCCAACATCTATGCATTCAGTGATCAGTTTACGTATAAAGCGCCTTTATTCTTCCGTGAATGTACGTAAAGTTTCCGAACTCTCTTTGTGCGCTTTCAAACTGTAATTTTCTGACTCAATATCTAGATAGTGGTTAAGCGCCGAATCTCTCAGTTCTGCGACCAATTCCCCAAACTTATCGAGCTTACTCATAGCTGAACAGTTCCGCTAGAAATATAACCACTAAGATCAGCCGACGCTGATGACAATAAGGGCACTACGATATCCTGTTTGTGCGGCTGCGTTGATTTGTTGTATGCCCGAATCAACAAAAGACTAATTTTTCCGTCCATCACAATGCAGACCCAGCAGCACGAGCAACCCTGAACCAAATAACCACACGCCAGCCGGTAGCGGAATTGCGGCGACATCGCCAGCGTGCACAGCCCACGCCCCATAGTTGCCCAACTTGCCAGCGGGGCTCTGGACGCCAAGGCCAAAGCCGAAGCTCCATGCGGTATCGAGGTTGCCCGCGAACTCGGTACCCGACCAGTGGACGTTTTGGATGTTCATGAACAGATCCTGATCGCCAGTAAAGTCGTCGAAGTACACACCCATCAAGCTGTGATAGAACAGGTGGCCCAGCTCGTTGTCCCGGCAGGCTAGTTCTGTCGCCGTAGTGCAATTAACAATCTGTAGGTCCTGGTTAAGGTCCATCGACGGCAAACGCCAGTCCTCAAAGCCGCCATAGGACAAGGTTTCCACCCAAGCAACCGCGCTATCCCAAGTCATTAACCCATCGGTATCATTTAAACCACCATCGAATACTGATCCTAGGCCAAAACTCGCATTCTGTAGCCAGGTGATGCCCAGTACGTCGTCGTAAATCATCCCGTTACCACGGTCAATCAGCGCCGCTGGAACCAGGGTGGAGTAGGTGGCCAGCAGAATCCCTGCCAACAGCAGTCGCGTGCGCATCGTTGCTTGCCCCTTATTATTATTGGTAATCGTTAATCTTGCTCTGGCTAAAAATATACCCTCGGCCATACAGCACGCGAGAAAATCCGAGACAAGAATCAACTATCAATGGCTTAGCGACACTAGCGACGTAATCTGACCCGCGAAGCGCGGGAGAGCAAACTAAATTTCTAGAGCATCGCCTCGGCCTGAGCCATGGCCGCAGCTGGATACCATCGCAAATTCACGGAGATTGAATAGAAGTTTATTGCAATTTTGACAGACCTCCGCAGTCCACCCTCTGCCCAACTTCGTGGTTTGACGACAACGAATTGCAAAACAACAGGAATCGTATTCTCTGCAGCAAATCCAGCAGCCTACACTGGTCAGGTATCTATTGCGCCGAGGTGAGCGGCACTTGACGGCAACTGACCGGAGCGGCAGTGAAAGGAAGGCGCGATCAAGTGTCAGCGCCACCGACTTATTAGGCGGCGGTTCCTCGACTGCAACGCGAGTCCTTGTTCATGACCGAACACGGCTCGGATTGTGATTTCCCACGGTTCAGCGATGGATTCGTAGAAAGATCAAAGCACCTCATACAGGAAAGATTCCAATACCCTCCACTACCTATGCCGGATTGGTATCGCGTCTTACCCGGCTACGTTCAAAATGCTTTGCTGCTTTCTCGAACTTATCTCTACAACCGGGATTGCAGAATCCGACGATATGCCCCTCCCAAGTTGTTAGAGAATCGGCCGACACAGGCTCGCCCGACCAAGGACAGGTCTTATTAATACAGTCTTCTAATTTGAGATCATCCATAACGCTCTCCAGAATAAAAAACAATTACACACATTAGCCGATTGGAATCGCAAAAGAGTCTATGCAACAGTTGTCTCGACCGATCCAAGGCAGTGCGAAAGCGTTCTAAGTAGCTTTCGCCAGCCGCGAGCGTGAAGCGATGACCATTGGGTATTTGAAATAGTTCGTAGCCGAACGCGGCTTGACCGAACTTCTCAAATATTCGCTCAAATGACATCTCGCATGGTCTCTCAAAGCGACCTAACGCCCAGCATCAGCGACCCGCTTGGAGCAGAACGAGAAGCGAGCGTAGCGGAAAGCGAGTCTGTTGCGCACAGTCTTTAGTCCCCATTACGCTTGGGTTCCACGGATACAAACAAAGTCATAATTTGCTCAATTACGGCTTCGTCTTCCTCAGTATGGGAAAAAATCTTAATCGTCGCTTTACCAAGGTTGAGCGCGGCTGAGTACATGCATTCGATCGCTTTTTCTTTAGTGTAATAGCAAATTTCAAAGAGTACGCCGCCTCCTTCAGCATACACTGGAGTGGGTACTGGGATATTTGTAGGCTCAGCATTCAACTTCTCCGACAAGTCGGAAATAGGCTTCTTTGCGATCTCGGCCAGCGATTGGCTTGATGGCACCATCGTCTCTATTTGAAACATCGCCCGACCGCTTTGGTGCAACAGCACTAGATCCTCTTTCCTCTCTTGCTTGGGAAACATATGCACCCATTCAGCAGACGACACCCATACGGTGTACAAGTCAGAACGGCCTGCAATCGTTGAATCTGGCTCAATTTTCAATGAAGGCGAGTTCTTCAGTAATTTCTTGTTAATACAGGTCATGCTGGCGTGCTGCTCTAAACAGGATGCCATTGATATTTGATCACAACCAACACAAAAGAAAACAATCAGTGCGGGTGCGGTGAATAGTTTCATGAAATTTCTCTCCAGTTGACAAACGAGGTTAACGACTAAGATCAACCGCTGCTGAGTCGAGTAAGAGAAAGCGGCGGCGTCCATTCGTCGGTTGCATTGGCGCGTTATACATGGGTATCACTTACGACCCAAATTACGACAAAGGAATCGCCATAAACGTCTCCAAAACATTCCTTCTGCCACCAACAACTTTGACACCCATGATGGGGTTCCTTCGTTCGCTAATTCTCTAGTAGCTGATCCCACGGCCTTTACGCCACAGAACAATGATCTCCACACAAATACGATGACCTTGATCTCGACAAGGATTAGCCCAGCCAGGCCCACATAGCATAACCACCCAACGGAGCCCAGGATCTGCTGTTGCTATAAAGGCACGATGTGACCGACCAGCCAAATTGAAAAACAGGCCATTGCAACCGCTCGCACCACGGCTTGTTTGCCAAGATACCGATAGCAAACTACGTAAAGCAAAGGCAGCTGGATAGCAAAGTCAAATAACAAAGCTGCTTCTAGGCTTCGCTGTGGAGACCAACCTTAAGCGCTCGATAAAGGGCATTCTTTCGGTCAGAGATTTTCTTTCCCAGACTTGGCGCATCGATTTTGACAGGAGATTCCGATGCCCAAGCCCAAGACGCCGCTGACGAAGTGTCAGCGCTACTGGCTGCGCCACATCAACGCCGCCGACGCGAGCGGCGGCACACTGGTCGC
>JBCCHD010000052.1 GCA_039028935.1 Pseudomonadota bacterium
AAAACGGCAGCCAAGCAGCGGTAGTTTTTGGAGTAAAAGTGGAAAAGGGCACTGATTTTCAATGTTCCCAAAACTTACGGGGTATGTGCTTCCCCAGCAGAGCTATCAGTGGCCTCACAATCTTGGCATAACTCGGGACAAACCCCCTGCAAAAATTCAGTTGGCCTAACGGGGATTGCACCTCTCGATGGGTGCGGGGCAGTTTGGTGCCAAAGAGCTTTCCCAACGCCTTCTTACCTAGTTGGTACTAGTCATCGTGGAGTGCATAGCCTAGAATGTTGAGCGTAGCCACCAAGAGCTGCAGTTTCCACACATTGAGGGGGAAACCCGCGGTCACCAGCCTGCGAATCGATTCTTACGTGTCTGCCCAGACCACCATAACTAAGGTCCCTGGCACTGTGATGTCACCAAGGTAGGTAGCCATCCTAGGCACATGTCGCCCCCGTTCTTCTTGCCCCAGCACCCGGTACATCACCCCTTGGAACCTACAGGGCGCGGTTGTAAACCCAAACGTACACCGCTCCAACATAAACAGCCCATCCTATGTCACTACCCCAATAATACCCCATCAGCATCATCTGACGCATACACTTCCGCGATGGCGCGCAATTCGGAATGCGAGCCAAAGATGAGGTCCACCGGCGTCGCGGTCCACTTCAGTTCACCCGACTGACGATCGAGGCCGTTATAGAGACCCTCACCCGCTTTGGTCCAGCGCGTCGACATATCCAGAAGATTGACAAAGAAGTCGTTGCTAAGAACACCAGGTCGGTCGGTAAACACGCCGTGTTGTGCGTCGCCAGTGTTCGCCCCAAGCGCACGCATACCCCCCACCAGTACGGTCATTTCCGGCACCGTGAGCGTAAGCAGGCTGGCTTTGTCCACCATCATCTCCGCCGGCGAACGGTAGTTGCCGTTGCCATAGTAGTTGCGGAACGCATCGGCCGTCGGTTCCAGTACCGCGAATGACGCCACGTCGGTTTGTGCCTGTGAGGCGTCGGCGCGACCCGGCGTGAACGGTACCGAGACTTTATAACCGGCTTCCTTTGCTGCCCGCTCAATTCCAACCGCGCCACCGAGCACAATGACATCAGCCATTGAGATTTGCTTGTTGCGGCCGATCTTGTCATTGAAATTGCCACGGATCATCTCAAGTTGCTTGAGCGTGGCGGCGAGTTTTTCAGGTTCATTCACGGCCCAGTCTGATTGGGGCGAGAGGCGCAGCCGCCCGCCATTAGCACCACCACGCATATCGGTGCCACGGAAGCTGCTCGCCGATGCCCAGGCGGTGCGAACCAAATCGCTATTGCTTAATTCGGCGTTGCGGATCTGGTTTTTGAGCTTGTTGATGTCGCGCGTCGAAACCAGTTTGTAATCTACCGCTGGAATGGGGTCTTGCCAGATCAAGGCCTCCCCGGGTACCTCGCTGCCGAGATAGCGCGCCACAGGCCCCATATCCCGATGGGTAAGCTTGTACCATGCCTTGGCAAATGCCAAAGCAAACTCGTCGGGATCATTTTTGAATCGCAGCGAAATCTCGCGATAGCTTGGATCAAATTTGAGCGACAGGTCGGTCGTAAACATGATCGGCGCGTGACGCTTGTTGGGATCATGTGCATCGGGCACGAGATCGGAGGCTTGACCATCCGCCGGAATCCACTGCGTTGCGCCCGCCGGACTCTTGGTTTGCACCCACTCAAAGCCAAACAGGTTATCGAGGTATTGTGTGGTCCAGGCGATAGGATTAACCGACCAGGCGCCCTCTAACCCGCTGGTGATGGTATCAACGCCCTTGCCCGATCCGCATTTGCTGGTCCAGCCAAAGCCTTGTTCTTCAACCGCGGCGCCGGCCGGCTCGGGGCCCACGCAGCCGTCGGGTTTTTTGGCGCCATGACCTTTACCAAACGTGTGCCCGCCAGCGATCAGTGCGACCGTTTCTTCGTCATTCATCGCCATGCGGCCAAACGTTTCTCGAATGTCGTGCGCGGCCAATAGCGGATCCGGATTGCCATTAGGGCCCTCGGGATTCACGTATATCAAACCCATCTGCACGGCAGCGAGGCCTTTTTGGAGTTTGCGATCGCCTTTGTAGCGCTTATCCGCGAGGAATTCGTTCTCTGGCCCCCAGTAGACCAAGTCGGCTTCCCAGTCGTCTTCGCGGCCGCCGGCAAAGCCGTAGGTTTCAAAGCCCATGGATTCGAGCGCGACGTTCCCCGTGAGCACCATCAAGTCGGCCCACGAGACGTTCGCGCCGTATTTTTTCTTGATGGGCCAAAGCAACCGACGCGCCTTGTCGAGGTTGGCGTTATCCGGCCAGCTATTGAGTGGCTCGAAGCGCTGCTGTCCACCAGCGGCACCGCCGCGACCATCTGCAATGCGGTAAACCCCTGCGCTGTGCCAGGCCATGCGAATAAAAAACGGACCATAGTGACCATAGTCGGCGGGCCACCAGTCCTGCGAGTCGGTCATGACCGCCTCGATGTCTTTTTTCAGTTCATCGAGATCGACGGACTGAAACGCCTTCGCGTAGTCAAACTCGGTGCCGAGTGGATTGGACGTCGCACTGTGTTGTCGCAGTGGCGCTAGGTCGAGCTGATCCGGCCACCAGAATTGGTTAGATCGCGCTTCACCTTCTGCCGCGGTTGGC
Organism: Pseudomonadota bacterium; assembly: GCA_039028935.1. NCBI lineage: Bacteria > Pseudomonadati > Pseudomonadota > Pseudomonadota bacterium. Next base: position 2,648 of record JBCCHD010000052.1, read on the forward strand.
AGGGTGAAGGCGGTGAGTATCGTCGCGATTGCGACGAACAAAAGCACTGTTCGCATAGTTTCGCCCTCAAATTGTCGTTAAACGATGTGCGCAAACCGGGGCGGTCGATAGAATCTATGGCCAAGCGGGTCGTGCGGTCAGGGTGCGTGGCGCAAATCGATCTTCCCAGGGTTAACGTCATCCTAGGTTGAGCGTATTAATTTGACAAATTGATTATTGGTATTGAAATCATAGGCAGTGTCTATGCTGCGGTGCGATGTAGTGAGAATCAGATTGCGTTGCCACTGGGTTTTCGTGGACAGGCCAATCCACGAGGGGTGGATCGCATGAGGTAGAGCTGATCGCTAGCACGACGCCAGGCCACGTCGAGCCGTTTCGACGACAAGAGTTTACGTTGCGAAGCAACGAAGGCCCGTGGCGTTACGATAGATAGGCCGATAAATCGAAGATCTCGACGGCCCGTGACGTACCCGATCCACCGGGTTTGCGCGCACCACCTACCACATAGGCGTTTGCGCCAAATCGTACGGCACCGAGACCATGGCGAGGCTCGGGCAGCGGTGGCAGGGCCGTCCAGGCGTCTCGTTTGAGGGAGTAGTGCCACACCTCTTTAAACACCCCCGCTGAGGGCGTAAAAATTTCGCCGCCGAACACAATTAGACCATCGTCCACCACAACGCTTGCGGTACCGGCCTGCGGCAAAGGGAGGGGTCGCGCGCTATGCCATGTGTCCTCGGTGAGGTTGTAACATTCCGTGGTGTCGAGATTGCCCGCCGCCGTTCGACCGCCGGTAACGATCAGCGTATCGCCAACCCAACCGCCCGTTGCACTGTTACGAGGGGTCGGTATCGGCGCGTGAGACCGCCATGTTGTCTCGCTCGGATGCCAGCTCCAATGGGCACGAATCTCCTTATGGTGCGCGCGCTTGGTGTTTTTAGTACCGCGCGGGCTTTGTCCTGTGACAACATGGATGCGCTGATCCGGTGAGGTCGCCGCAACGCCCTCAGCCTGCATGGCTGGCATGTCGATAACCGGCTGCCAACCTTCTTCGGTATGTTCAAGCACCGATGCACGCATGCGCCAGATGTGCGTGAGCCCACCATTGAATCCTCCGAACAAGAACAAACGCGAATCGAATGACATCAAGGCGCCATGATGCCGCGCCTCGGGCAGCGTGCTGTGGGTGCGCCAGGTATCGGTCGACGGGCAATACGCCAACACATCGTCCGGAAAAAACGGGATGCCCGCACGCTTACCGATACCACCCGCCACTAACAGTTCGCCTTTGTGCTTGGCCGGGTAAATCTCTTGCACGGCAAACGGCATGTCGGCGCCTCTCGACCAGGTTGAGTGTTGCTTGGCGTTGGCGAGCGAACTCACAAAGGGTAAGCCGGCGAGAAGTTTCAGGCTGTGTCGTCTGTCCATAACAGTGGGCTCGCTCAATGAGTGTGAGGGGAAGCAGTTTAGCATTGGCTAAAAGCGCGTCGGTGTCCAAATCATTTCATATTCGATCAGCCTAAGAGTGCGTTTGCGGTGGATACGTGGGTTTGCGCGATAAAGCGAGTAGCCGATCGCGCTATACTAATCGTATGGTGCTGCCGACAACCCTGTCGCTTGTAAGGTCCACGATGAGTCTAACGCTCGTTGGGTTCGTTAGCGCCTGGACCGCATCGAGTGTGTTCGCTCAAATGCCGCCCATTCAGCGCGCCTCGATTGAATGGGTTGTGACCGGACAGTTTTGCGAACCCGAAACCGTATTGCCCTTGCCAGATAACACGTTGCTTGTCTCCAATGTGTGTGGGTTTAGCAAAACGGGCAGCGGTTTCTTATCCCGCCTCCACGCTGACGGCACTGTGCGGAACTGGCGCGAAGTCGACGGATTGGATTCGCCACTTGGCATGGCCCTGCACGAAGACGAAGTCTATGTTGTCGACGCGAATCGGGTGCGGGTGCTGGCGCTGCCTGCTTTGGCCCAAGTGCGCCTCATCGAATTGGACACGCGTGTGGCCAACGATATTGCGATTGGCCACGATGGCACGCTGTTTGTGTCCGATTCAGCTCGACATCAGGTGGTGCAAGTCAGTCCGTCCGGCAAACAGTCGATAATCGGTGAAGCCGGAGCGTTTACATCCGCGAACGGACTGGCGGTGGAAGGCCGTCATGTGTATGTCGGGGGAGAACGTCTATGGTGCGTTCATTTAGATACCGGCCAGATCACGACAATCGGGCCCGACTGGCTTGGGGATATCGACGGCATTGAGTTTGAACGGGATGGGTCGCTGCAAATCACCGTCGTCGGCGGACCATTAGTGAGGCTACGCAACGGGGCGTATGAGGTGATTGGCGGAGAGGGCGTCAGCAGCACCAACCATGCGTATCTGCCGACGTCTCAACTGGCCGTCATTCCGACAGGCTACGACAACACGGTCGTTGCGGTTCGACTCTCCGAATGAATACTTAACACGATGACCACCGCGTTCATTACTCACCCATTATTTTCTCAGCACGATGGGCATGCTGGCCACCCCGAATGTTCCGCGCGTCTCGATGCAATTGTCCGTGCACTCGAACAGCGCGAACTCATGTCGACACTTGTGCAGTATGACGCGCCGCGCGCACCCGTAGAGCAGGTGCTGCGTGCGCATACTGCGCAACTACTCGATGAGCTTGAGCGCACATCGCCAACCTCAGGCATTGCGCACATCGATGCCGATACCTTTATGAATTCATTTTCTCTCGAGGCGGCGTGGCATGCGGCAGGTGCTGTGTTGTTGGCCACCGAACTGGTGGCGACCCGTCGTGTGCACAATGCATTTTGTGCCGTGCGCCCGCCGGGGCACCACGCGGAACGGCATCGCGCCATGGGTTTTTGTCTGATCAACAGTGTGGCTGTCGGAGCCTATGCGGCGCTCGAAGACCACGGCTACGAGCGCGTGGCGGTGGTGGATTTTGATGTGCATCACGGTAACGGCACCGAGAACATTCTCGCTGGCGACGATCGAATTTTATTTTGCTCGACGTTCCAACACCCGTTCTATCCCTACGACGGCGCGGATACCAAGGTAGACAATATCGTCAACACCCCACTGCCTGCCGGCACGAGTAGCGCCGAGTTTCGAGCGGCCATCGAGCGAGACTGGCTGCCCGCGCTCATTGAGTTTCATCCCGACATACTTTTCATTTCCGCGGGTTTCGATGCCCATTCTGAGGACCCGCTCGCGCAGTTTGATCTTAAGGACGAAGACTATACCTGGGTCACTGATCAACTTCTGACTGTCGCAGATCGTTGTTGCGGGGGACGGATCGTGTCGTCTTTGGAGGGGGGCTATGCGTTGGGCGCTTTGAGCCGATGCGCAGCACTTCATATCAGTCGACTGCTCACCAACGTCGCAAAAGCCCACTGATTATTCTGTGTGCGTGCGTCGTCGAACCGACGTGCTCGTGCGACCATCCCAGCCTCTTACTATTGAGCGCCGTTCGCCCGTTCCGACCCAACTATTCGGCGGAGCATAGTCGCTCTCTACGCGCGTCGTTCCACCAACCCGGCACGAGCTGGTGTCGGGTATCGAAGACTCATTGCAAATGAAATTGGTTAGTCAACGCGTTTCGCTCGAAGCTTAATTTTCGCTGATTGACACTCTAAACCTCGCGCTAACGTCGTGTTTGGGGTTCTTCAGAGCGTGCTATTACGCCGCATACGCGCCTTCTTTGTGTGTTCAGGTGATCACGTATCACCATGAAAAAGAATAAGAAACTGGTGATAACAACTCGATAACACCGAAATAACAGTTAGGTCACGGCAATTGATTGACCCTGCGCCAATGCACTGCCCATGCTCAGCTCACGACGAGTCGCAAGCGGGAAGAGCGCCCTATGAATAGTGGTTCTTTCTCCAACGCGCAAGCGCCTAAAGAATAACTGTGTAACGGAGATTCCAATGAATAAATTCTCAATGTTAATTGCTGGCGCGTGTCTCTGCGTCTTACTTGGTTCAGGGCCAAGCACGATTGCAGGGGACTGCCATGAAAACTGTCGTGACTTCTCGAACAAGACAGTTGAAGTCAGACTGGGGGATCAATATGTCACCGTCGAAATTATTAATGGTCAGGCGATTTATCAAGGCGATATTGTCCTTGGCAAAATTACAGAGTCCAAAGAGGGGCACCATATTGAGGAATTTCAGGGTCGAAGCATTGGGATTACTGGCGAGCAATATCGATGGCCTGACGGAGTTGTCAGTTATGAGATAGACCCATCGATTACCACAACGCAACTTTCTGCCATCACAATGGCAATCAACCATTGGATAGATCGCACTGACGCGGTGTTCAATGAAACAACCACCGGTGACCGCATCGTATTCCGCCAGCAGAGTACGGGCGTTTGCTCGTCCTCAGTCGGTCGACGCGGTGGCGTACAGTACATCACACTTGATCCACTGTGTGGATTCGGCGCGATCGTTCACGAAATTGGCCACGCAATTGGATTGTGGCATGAGCAGAGCCGGGAGGACCGTGATCAGTATGTGCAAATCAACTTCGAAAACATAACGCCTGGCCGTGAGCATAATTTCGATATACACGTCGTTGATGGAGATGATATCGGCGACTATGACTACGATTCGATCATGCACTACGGTGCCTTCGCATTTTCAGAAAACGGTCTACCGACGATTGAGGTGCTGCAAACGCTACCACCGGGTGTGTCTATTGGCCAACTTGACGAGCTGAGTGATGGTGACATCGAAGGTGGGCGCTTGCTGTTGGGCACCGGAGGCGATCTCGACGGCGACGGTATTTATGACCTGAGCGACAACTGCCTGCTCGTCAGTAACAGTGATCAACGAGACACTGACGGGGACGGATACGGCAATATTTGTGACCCGGACTTTAACAACGATTTAATCGTTAACGCGGTGGACCTAGGATTTTTGCGACTAAAGTTCTTTACGTCCGATGCGAACGCCGATCTGAATGGTGACGGCATCGTAAACGTCACAGATCTTGGGCTGTTACGGGCTATGTACTTCGAACCTCCCGGTCCGTCTTATGTTGGCAACATTACGCCGCAGATTCCAACACTCACAGCGATTACAGATGGCTTAGTTGGTGCAGTCTTCGTTGATGCCGACGGAGATTATTTTGTTGAATGGTCTAACGTCAATGGTGCCTACTCTTACACGCTCACCCGTACACGACTCACCCCGCCAAACATCGGGGAGCTCGTGGAGTACACGCTTAGTGGTAATAGTTTGCATGAGCAAGGCGTAACCCAAGGCGACTATCACTACAAAGTGAAAGCCTGCACGCTGGGCGGTTTATGCAGCGAATTCAGTTTGCCCATTGAAGTCGCGGTAGAACTCGAAATCATCGATTGATCATCACACTAAATCGTTCCAGTAGCGGGCATGAATACCGCTACTGGAACACGTTCTAAACAAAGAACTGGGCGACGCTTTTCGGCCCCACAACTCTTGGAGGTAAGGATGAGTAACTTCAAATGTGTCCATGTGTTTTTACTCAAACTGTTCACAGTATTTTTCGGTTTAGCCCACTCAGTTTCGTTTGGCGACACGTTAGAGGTAGCACCGATACCTAATGCACCAACTAGTGGCGAGTTCTCGACATCGCTTACCGTTACGGATCCTTGCGCAGAAGTCTCGCAAGGGCAGTACGTCGTGCTGCCAAATCAAACCTGGTATAAGAGTGATGCTTGCGACGATCCAGCGGTTCCCAATAGCGTGAACGGCCTCCCCTGGTTAGGTAACGGCGTTTGCCAGGACGAGCCAGAGGTTTGCCAGGATGGTGAGATCGGTAGACCGGCGACCTTTCGCTCGAGTCACGCATGCCCTCGTGGGTATTTTCTTACGGCTGGCGCATGTCGACTTGGTAATGGACCGGCCGATGACAAAAACGCTGGGCCGAAGGCCTGCGTTGGTAACCCCATCAACGTAGCAACAGGGAATAAGTATCAAAAGCAGGTAGATTACGCCCAAAGCAGCCTGGGACTCATGTTGAGTCGTTACTACAACAGTGAAGACACAACCCCTCCTTATTTGCCGACCAATCCAGATCGGCAAACATTTCAATTTGGTAACTGGCGCTCTAACTTCGATAAATATATCGATGCACCTATCTCACCACCAACCAGTGGTGGCAATGACCCCATCGTATCGGTCAGGGCAGTGCGCAACGACGGTAACGCCTATAGTTTCAATCAAGTCGGGGCGCAATGGATTTCCGACGGTGATGTGGATCTTCGCCTAGAATCGGTGAGCGACGGGTGGCAGTTAACGACAACACAAGGCACGACCGAATTGTACGACGAGAGTGGCCGGCTCGTCGGAATGCGATCGATCGATGGCACGCAAGCGTCAATTGTGTACTTAAACGACGGCTTTTTAATCGATTCAGTAGAAGGACCATTCGGGCATAGCATTCGCTTCAATTACAACTCAGATAATCAGGTCGAATTTGCAACTCTGCCCGACGGCGACCAGATTGAGTTTGCTTACACAAATGGCTTACTTACCGGCGTGATTTATCCTGCCGATGAATATCCCAATCAGCGCACACTGACGTATTTGTACAACGAGCCACTATTTACCGGATTCAATGATCTACCTGGGGCGCTGACCGGAATCGTTGATGAGTCGGGTACTCGCTATGCAACGTACACCTATCAGGAGGACGGTAAATGCACAGGGTCTCAACACGGTTTAGGAGAAGATCTCAACAATGTCGTGCGTATTGAATATGGCAATAGCAGCGTCTTTGTACGTGATTCAGCGAATGCACTGATGTCAACTATTGACTACGACATTCCTTCAGACGACGGTGTTTTGCGAATTATCGGTTCAATTGGCGCCGGTTGTCCAAGCTGCGGGTCGTCGGCGTCACTGGGTTACAACGACGACGGGTATGTGAATGAATCGGTCGACAGGGTAAATGTGCGCACTGCCTTTACTAAGAATGACCGTGGATTGGTGGAAACTGTGACCGAAGCGTCCAATACGCCAGCGGAACGCGATTCGCAGTTTGACTGGCACCCAATTTACTCCCTACCAGTGGAAATGCGAACCGAGAGCGTTCTGTCCCTACCTGGGCAATGGCGCCGAGAGACCATGCAATACAATCCTTCTGGATGGCTTTTGTCGTATGGCGTTACAGGGTTTGCACCTGATCTTGAGAATTCGGGCGGTGATCCATTGCCTGTTTCAAGGCTTGCTACGCTGCATTACTGTGGTGACGGAACCCAGCTGGCCAATAGCCTATGTCCTGTTACTACCCCTGATGGGAGTGATTACGAAAATTTGACAGGCCAATTGAATGTGATTGACGGTCCGCGACCCGATTCGGACGCGAACGACCGCGTGCGATTCGCGTATCACCCTAACTGCACTACGGGTGGCGCGTGCGGTCAGCTTAGCCAAATTACGATAGAAGGCCTCGTCACTGATCTAACCACTCAATTTTCTGAATACGACGCGCATGGACGAGTGCAAAAGATCGTCGATCCGAATGGTCTTGAAATGACGTTTGTATACAACTCGAGAGGATGGTTGAGATCGGTTACCCGACGGTTTGCCGACGAATCACACATGACATCCTTCAGTTATTATCCGGATGGCTTGTTACGCACCGCTACCACGCCAACAAACGAAGTGTTGACGTACTTTTATGATACCGCCAAATATCTTAAGGAAGTGCATGACCTGTCCGGGGGTCGCATGGTGTACGACTACGATGACAAGGGCAATCAGATTGAAGGTTATTACTACAATGGAGATACGCTGACCTTCCAACTCGACATGAACTACGATCCCGCGAACTATCTTGACTACGTAGTTGCTGCGCAAAACTCTGCGGAACCAAGCGTCATTGATTTTGAAATTGATGCCGTGGGGAATCCCAAAAAGCACTGGGACCCTAATCGTATGGTTAGCGTTAACAACCCGGTTGAAACGAATATTGAGACCAACTACACACCTGATCCACTGCGTCGAGTAACGACTGATGACAGTCCAGTTGATAGTGCAGTTAATCGAGCACTTGAATCCTATGAGTACGACTCACAGAACAATGTTACGGCGATTGTTGCTGCTAACGGCGCTCGCACCGAGTTCTTTTATGATGACTTAGGGAACTTATTACGTGAGGTCAGCCCGGACCGTGGGACCATAGACTATCAATATGACAACGCCGGGAACGTCGTTCTCATGACCGATGCGCGAGGCACCGTTTCGAGCTACGAATATGACGCGCTCAGTCGATTGACACGTATCAGTTACCCGGATTCTACGCTCGACGTAGTGATGGAATATGACGAGTACGATCCGGGCAACGGGCAGTACGGGCGGGGCGAACTCACGAAAATGACCGACAGCGGCGGTGAGAACCACTATCGTTACGACCCGTTTGGTCGCATGGTCGAGCACACAAGAGTGATCCCCGATCCGGGCGGCGTGCCGACAAGCCAGACGTTCACGATCACTTATGAGTACGACGATGACGACCGGCTCATCAAAGTTGTTTATCCATCCGGACGAACAATCAACTATGAGCGCAACGATGCGTTGGGCCGGGTTAGCGCCGTGACAACCTCGTTGCCGGGTGAGGCGGCACAGACGGTCGTGAGCGGTTTACAGTACAAGCCCTTCGGACCACTTGAGCAGATCGTGTATGGAAACGGTATGCGACTTGAATCGCAAATTGATCTGCAATATCGACTGACGAATCAAGTGTTATACGACACGGCGGACAATGTTATTGATCACCGCATTTATCAGCGGGACCGCGCCGGTCTGGTCGACGCGATATTGGATGGTCAGTCAAACACGCTGAGCCAGGATTTCGGTTACGACTTTCTTTTCCGTCTGGATACGGCATCCGGTAAATACTTGGATCCGGCAGGCGCCAATACAGACCTATTCAGCTTCAACTATGACAAAAACGGTAATCGTACCGAGTTTGATCGAGCCGGCAATGTCGAAACCATCACCATCGAGCCTGACACGAATCGTCTGGATCAAATTAGCGGTGCGCGCTCGGTTTCGTTTGATCTGGATGCCGCAGGAAATACGACGTCAGCGGGAGTCCGTCGCTACTACTATAACGACGCAGGACGCCTGCAACGTTCAGCACAGTATGATGACGTCAATGATACCGAAGAGACGATCGCAACCTATTTGTACAATGGATTGGGTGAGCGAGTTGAGAAGCACGTCATCAACGGGTCTACAACACGATACCTCTATGGGGCGGATGGACAGTTACTGGCTGAAGCAGACAGCGGTGGCGCCCTTTTAGTCGAGTATATTTGGTTGGAGGGAGTACCGATTGCGGTAGTTGGTGTTGATTCAGATGGAGATGGTTTATTAGATACGGAGGACAACTGCACCCTTTTCGCTAATGGACCAGATCAAACAGACGCGGGCGGCAACATTCAACTTGATTCTGATCAGGATGGGTTTGGCAACGGGTGTGATGCCGATTTTAATAATGATCAAATAGTGAATGTGGTCGATCTTGGCATGTTGCGCAAGCACTTTTTAGAACCGGTCACCGATGGGTCCGGTAATGCACAGTTCGATTTGAATGGAGATGGCGTTATAAACGTCCAAGACTTGGGGCTTCTTAGGGCGAACTTTTTTTCGGCGCCTGGACCGGCGGGCTCGGGCACTGTCGGCGCCGCGAACGGAATGTTGTTTGTTCAATACGACCATCTTGGTACGCCTCGGGCGCTTTGGAGCGAAGCGGGCGAGGAAGTGTGGAGCGCTGAACTGCTCCCATTTGGCGGTGGGGTGATCGCGCCCAACAGTAGCGGCAACGTCAACACCGATCCAGACGGTGATGCTATCGCGACCGTATTTAATCTACGCTTCCCTGGCCAATATTTTGATATCGAAACGGGTCTCCACTACAACTACCAACGCACTTACGATCCCTCAACTGGTCGGTATCTGGAGAGCGATCCGATTGGCCTACTTGGTGGCATAAACACTTACGACTATGCCCGGCAGAGTCCGCTGAACATGGTTGATCCTAGAGGAGAGAGCCCTCTTGCTGTTCTGGGTGCCTTGGTGGGTGGTGTAACCAGTGCCATTAGTGCTGCCAAAAACCCTTGCGCGACGGGGTTACATATTCTTGGAGCAGCCGCCTCAGGTGCATTGATGGGCGCGCTTACCGCAGGCTTACCGTTAGCCCCACTCAAAGCCGTGCGTTACTCGCTCAAACCCAATATCGTATTGCGAAACCCAAGGGGTATCGTGTCGCTCAGGGACGCGGCGGGAAGCGGTGCTCTATCGGGGATTGGCAACAGCGTAGTGAGCACAGCTGCTGCTAGTATAGCCGGTGGTCCCTCGAATAACAGCGGTCCTTATCAAGTCGCCGCGAATGGAGTGTATGGAGCGGGTGTAGGTGCAGTTGCGCACACCGTGGGCAGAGCGGGTGCGAGCAACTATATGCGCTATTTAAAAAAGGCGCTTCCCTGGGGCCTTTACCGCGTCAATATTTTGGAGGAGGCTTTGAAGAACCGGAGCCGAAAGGCGGGTCTGGTGGCCATGGGATTAGCGCTCGCGGGATCGATCGGTATCGAACAAGCGGCGGAACGCACCTTTGAAACGAACCAAAAGGAATGCTCGTGTAACTAAGGGCTACTAAGCCAGGTGTTTCACTGATCGCGATCGACTACTTTTGAACCGCTGCGAAACTTCTGGGATGGACGTTTAGCTTCGGAAGGAATTCGGCCACTACTCGGCGAACCGGACATGGATGCCCGCTTCTTGGGCGATCGTTTCAGTATTATAGAATGGAAAAGATCTCTATGTTCTTAATTTTCTCCCGGTCGCCGCAATGAAAATGTTTCGGTAATGCGCGCGTAATCCTGATAACCGAGTCGAGTCAGCGGTTGATAGGTAGTGATATCAAATCGTCCGTTTACCATGCAGTCGTCGCGAAGATGCACGCCGGTCACTTCGCCAAACAACACAACATTGGCCTCACCGGGTAGGTCGACACTTTGAATAAGCCGGCACTCCAGACTAGCTGGCGCACCGTCGACTCGCGAACAGGCGATCGTCTCGCATTCGCGTCGATCGATATCGGCTTGGTTAAACTCGTCGATGTCGCGAGCATAGGGACCAGAGGTTGTGTTCATTTGCTGCCGCTTGGCGTACTCGACGATGTTGATGCAAAACACGCCACTCTCGAGAATATTGCTGGCGGTGTCTTTGCCCTTTTCCCGATCCGCTTTGGTGGTGGTGCTGGCGATCATGACCTGCGGTGGATGGTACGCGACGGCATTGAAAAACGAGTAGGGCGCCAGATTGTCGGCACCCTCGGTGCTGCGAGTCGACACCCAGGCAATGGGTCGCGGTGTGACAATGGCGTTGAACGGATTGTGCGGCAAGTTATGGCCGTTTTTGGGTTCGTAAAACATCGGGTTCTCATTCCGTCGCGTGCTCGGTGATTGTTTTGCGATCGCACATTTCGGTGTCGACAAATTTTCCAGTCACTGAGCTCAGCGCCGGTTGGTTTTCCTTAATGCCATGATCAGACTTGCGTGTGAAGGCTATGTCGTTGATTTCGGATAATACTGCTTCTAACAATCACTTACGGCATAAATCTTGCTTCTTAAATAAGAATACGCAGAATATCGGGCGAACAGGGCCGCCGCTGTTTTAATCGAATAACAACAGACAGCGCGGACACACTGGGTTTCTGACCAAATTCGGATACGTGTTACCCCTGAGCGTTTCTCTGCATGGCCAAGTTAACACCACACAGCAGGGGTCGTCATGCTACGTCGATTGTTTCCCATTTTGGTGCTCGTCGCACTCTATCTCTCGCCTGTTTCGCAGGCTCAGTTTGCCTATAGCGTTTACGAAGGCGAATGGAATGCACTTCCTAATTTCAATGCCCTCACACCCATCGCGTCAGGCACCAGCAACACGATTGCGCTGGGAGTCACCAGTGAAGTCGAGACATTTGGGTTGGTGTTCACCAACACGCTCACGGTGACAGTGGGCGACACGTATGAATTTCAAACCACTTCCGACGATGGCTCGAAACTGTATATCGATGGCGCGGTGGTGGTGGATAACGATGGATTGCACGGTGCGGTGACCGCATCGGGCAGTATTTTTCTCGAGCCCGGCACCTATGATCTACGCGTTGAGTTTTTCGAAAAATTTGGCGGCCAAGCGTTAACCGTTGCCTATCAGGCCACGGGCCAAAATCTCGGCCCCATTCCAGCTGATGGCGCGCTCCAGTCTACCGCTGGGTTTGCATATAGCGTGTATGACGGCGTGTGGGATTTGTTACCCGACTTCAATGCGCTAACGCCGATTGATTCAGGAATCAGCAGCACCTTGTCGTTGGCGGCAACAACTGAAACGGAAACGTTTGGCTTGGTGTTTACGAGTCAGATTTCGGTGAGTTTTCCCGATACGTACGAATTTCAAACGACCTCCGATGACGGGTCGCGTCTGTACATTGATAACACGCTGGTTGTTGACAACGACGGTCTGCACGCACCGGTGACGGTCAATGGCGAGATATTCTTAAATCCTGGCACCTACTCGTTGCGTGTTGAATTCTTTGAGCGCAACGGGGGTGAAGTGTTGGAGGTGCGGTACCGCGGTGCCGGTGGCGTGTTTGCTCCGATTCCGACCGACGGTCAACTCAACGTGTCCTCTGTGCATCAGTTGGGTCAGTGGGGGCCGGTCATTCAGTGGCCGCATATTGCGATTTCGGCGGCTAACCTGCCCGACGGTCGGGTGTTGACCTGGTCGTCGACCGAGACCAATGCGTTTCCCGCCAACCGCGAATTTACGCATTCCGCCGTGTTCGACCCCACCGACGAATCGTTTGTGACCACCGACAACAACTTCCATGACATGTTCTGCGCGGGTGTGGCCACATTGGAGGATGGCCGTATCGTCGCCTCGGGCGGTAACCCCGACGACACGCGCACCAGTACCTTTGATCCAAATGGTATGACTTGGTCGGCACTGCCCGAAATGTTCGACCGCCGATGGTATGCAACGAATGTAATGCTGCCCGATAACAGCGTGTTTTCCACGTTTGGTAAGTCGGCGGGCAACCGTTCAGAGAAATTTGATGTCGCGAGCAATACTTGGATTCGCACGCCCAACGCGACCATGCAGACCCTTCTGGATGAACACAACTCGATCGGTGGCCTTGAGTGGTTCCCGCTGCTGGCTGTGCAGCCCAACGGTCGCGTGTTCCATGGCGGCCCCACACCCACGTTGCACAGCTTTGACCCGGTTGCCGGCGATGCCAACCAAACCTTCGGTCAGCCGACCGGTGCACGGGCACGCAAATGGGCCAACGTGGTGACCTATGATGTGGGTAAAGCACTGCTGATTGGCGGCGCCGATTTGCGAGAGAGCGAACGCACGCTGACGACCAACGTGTTCCTGGCGGATCTTAACGGGCCCACACCGGTGGTGACCCAAGGCGGGTCAATGAATTTTGCACGGGCGTTGAGCAATTCGGTAACGCTGCCCAATGGCGAAGTGCTGACGATCGGGGGCAATACGAGCGGTCAGAACTTCTCCGACGCCGGCTCTGTTCTGCCCGCTGAGATTTACAACCCAGCGACCAATGTCTGGCGCGTTGTGGATGCCATTACCATCCCTCGCAACTATCACTCGACGGCGCTGTTACTCAAAGACGGACGGGTGTTATCGGCCGGCGGTGGCGCCTGTGGCGGCTGTGCGGTCAATCATCTTGATGGTCAGATTTTTTCGCCGCCATACCTGTTTAATAGCGATGGAACAGCCGCGACGCGACCCACTTTGTCGGGTGTCCCAGCCGTATCAAACGCGGGGGCGTCGTTTACTGTCACTGCCAGTGCCGATACGCAGCGCTTCAGTATTGTGCGCCTATCGGCGACAACCCACCACGTGAACACAGACCAACGTTTCTTGCCGGTATCGTCGGTGAACAATGGCAACGGCACGTTCACACTCACCCTGAATGCCAACCCCAATGTGGTGATCGCCGGCAACTACTGGCTGTTTGCGCTTAACAGCGACGACACGCCTTCCCTTGGCGAGACCCTTCAAATTCGATTGGATGTGATCGACAGCGATGGCGATGGTGTGCCCGATTCAGACGATGCGTTTCCGAACGATCCCACCGAGACGACCGACTCCGATGGCGACGGCGTGGGCGATAATAGCGATGCTTTTCCCAACGACCCAACCGAAACAACGGACACCGACGGCGACGGCATTGGTGATAACGCCGATCCGTTCCCCAATGATCCGAATCTGCCGGTGGTGGCGGATTATCAGTTGGGCACTGAAACGGTGACGCAACCCGACAGCAGCACCTGGTTTGGTGTGGCGTTCGATGTGCCGTTTACGAGCGCGCCCATTGTTGTGACCGGCTCGCTGTCGGACAACGACACGGCGCCGGCAACCGTACGGCTGAGGAATGTAACGGCTGCCGGTTTCGAGTACCAGATCGATGAGTGGGACTATCTGGATGGCGTACATGGCGAGGAACAGTTTAGCTGGTTCGCGGTCTTGCCCGGTCGTCACAGCCTGGGTGGACTGTCCTTGGAAGCGGGCTCGATTCAAGGCAATACCGATTTTGGCAGTTACACCTTTGCGCAGGCGTTTGCCAGCGCGCCGCTGTTGATCAGCCAGATTGTAACGGTCAACGAGGCGAGCGCGATCACGACGCGGCACCGCTCGATTACGAACAGTGGTTTTGAGCTGCAGATCGAAGAGGAAGAAGCGCTGACGGCGAGCGGTCACGCGACCGAAACGGTTCACTACCTCGCGGTTGATTATGGCCGCGGTGACTTGACGAGTAACGGTCGAATTGTGACCGGCGCTACGACCAACAGTGTCACCAACGCCTGGACCACGCTGGATTTTGGCGAGTCGATTGAGGGGGGTATTTTCCTAACCGCCATGCAGACCATCGACGGCGGTGATACCGCGAATGTGCGCTACCGTGCTCTGACGGCAACCGGGGTCGAGGTGAATATCGATGAGGAACAGTCGGCCAACAGCGAGGTGAATCACATCACTGAGGTCGTCGGTTGGCTACGCATGACCAGTGCGCCCGCTATCGATAGCGATGGTGATGGCGTGCCAGACAGCGAAGATGCCTTCCCGAATGATCCGAATGAATCGGCGGACTCGGATGGTGACGGCGTTGGTGACAACGGCGATGCGTTTCCAAACGACCCAACAGAAACCCAAGATTCCGATGGTGACGGTTTTGGCGACAATAGCGATTCAACGCCAAACGGTGGATCAAACATTGTTGCGTTGCCGAGCGCGCCACGTAACTCGACGACGCTGATCATTGAAACCAGCAGCGGGGTCGATCGCATTTGGAACGTCAACCCAGACAACGATACGGTGTCTGTGACCTCAGCCAGCGGCGCAATCCTCGCCGAAATTTCCGTCGGTGAGAAACCATGGTCGTTGACCAAGGTGCCCAATAGCGATGTGGTGTTGGTGACGAACAAACGCAGCGCAACCGTTTCGGTCATTAATACTGGCTCGCTGTCGGTACAAAACACGATTAGCCTGCCCTACGGCGCACAACCCCACGGGATTGTGACGAACGCAAGCGGTACGGAATACTTTGTGGTGCTCGAGGCGCTCGCGCGTATCGAAAAACGAAGCACGAGTTCGCATGCCGTGCTCGCGTCGTTGTCACTCTCCGGTACGCCACGCCACGTGGCGATGCGCTTTGACGATGCACAACTGCTGGTGACTAATTTCATTACACCGCCTGTTCCAGGTGAAGCGACCGCGAATGTCGATGTTGCAAACGGTGCCGCTGAAGTGTTCGTAATTGATCCGACCAACTTAACGTTGGACAACCTCATTACGCTGAGCCACAACGATACACCGTTTAGCGAGAGTCGAGGCCCGGGCATGCCCAATTACCTCAACGCACCTGTGGTGACATTCGATAACGCAAACGCTTATGTGCCGTCGAAGAAAGACAACATTAACTCAGGGCTCTTGCGCGGCAACTTTGGTATGACATTTGATCAAACCGTGCGCACCAATACCTCGCAACTCGACCTTGCCGCTGGCACCGAAGGAACGGTGCACATCGATTTCGACAACTCGAGTTTGGCGACGGGTGCGGCGATCAGTGGCGATAATCGTTATCTGTATGTTGCTCTAGAAACCAGCCGTCAACTGGCGGTCTACGATTTGGTGCAGGGCTTTGAACTGGTCCGCTTGCCGACAGGGCGTGCTCCCCAAGGGGTGGCACTGTCCAATGACGGGCGGACGGCCTACGTGCACAACTTTATGGATCGCAGTGTGTCGCGTTTTGATCTTGTGGAGATGATTGAAACGGCGTTACCGGCCATCAACGCCTTGGGCGAAGTGAATGTGGTGGGCAACGAAACTCTGAGTGCCATAGTGTTACGCGGTAAGCAGTTGTTTTATGACGCACAAGATGACCGGCTCGCCCACGATGACTACATGAGCTGTGCCAGCTGCCATAACGATGGCGGTCAGGACGGTCGCGTGTGGGATATGACAAGCTTGGGCGAGGGTGTGCGCAACACCATTGAGCTCAATGGACGGGCGTCAATGAATCACGGCTTCCTGCACTGGACCGCTAACTTTGATGAGATGCAGGACTTTGAAGGTCAGATTCGTACGCTGGCGGCCGGCACCGGCCTGATGAGCGACGCCGACTTCTTTAGCGGTACGCGAAACGAACCGTTGGGTGACCCCAAAGCAGGGCTCAGTAGCGACCTGGATGCACTAGCGGCGTATTTGGAATCGCTTAATCGTGTTGATGCCAGCCCTTACCGCGCGGCGGATGGCTCACTGACGGCGGCAGGCGAGGCCGGCAAACTGGTGTTCGAAACTAATGCGTGTGCCTCGTGTCACAGCGGCGCGCGATTTACCAACAGTGTTGACGCGTCGACGCTGATCGACATTGGCTCGCTGAGCACAGACAGCGGTCAGCGCTTGGGCGGTACACTCACCGGTATCGATGTGCCCACACTGCGCGATGTTTGGAAAACGGCGCCGTATCTGCACGACGGTAGTGCGCTGACGCTTGCCGCCGCCGTCAACGCACACGAGGGTGTGTCGATTACCGGACAAGATCTCAATAATCTCGTGGCCTATTTGCAGCAGATCGGCAGCGAGGAGCCGGGTGCAACTCAAGACTCGGATGGAGACGGTGTGAATGACGATGAGGACGCGTTCCCCAACGATCCGAATGAGACTACTGATTCCGATGGCGATGGTGTGGGGGATAACGGTGATGCGTTCCCGAATGATCCCGCCGAGACTGCCGACAGCGACGGTGATGGTGTGGGTGACAACGGTGATGCGTTCCCGAACGATCCAACCGAAACGGCCGACAGCGATGGCGATGGTGTGGGGGATAATGCGGATGTGTTTCCGAACGATCCGACCGAAACGGCTGACAGTGACGGTGATGGCATTGGCGACAACGCCGACCCCTTCCCGAACGACCCCAACCTCCCGAATGGCAGTGTGGCGTAT
>JBCCHD010000053.1 GCA_039028935.1 Pseudomonadota bacterium
GCAACATCGTAATAGGTGACCTGGTCGAAATCACCTTGAAACAGCCGGACACAGTGGCCATCCAATAGATCGATTGCGGGAATTAGAATCATGTCATCTGCAGAAAATTGGTGAGAAGTTGAGCGCCTGCATCACCCGATCGCTCCGGATGAAACTGCACGCCAATAAAATTATCGCGCCCCGCCACGGATGCAAACGCGCGACCGTAATGTGTCTGCGCGAGCGTGTGGCTATTTACCTCGGCTGTATACCCATGCACAAAATAAAAGTAGGTGCCACTATCAATACGCGTAAACAACGGATGGGGCTGGTTGAAGTGTATCTGATTCCAGCCCATGTGCGGTGACGGCTGCTCGACGCTGCCCGGAAGTGTCTCAACGGTGCCTGCGACCACCCCTAGGCACGATGTGTTGCCTTCATCAGAGCGCTCGAAAAGCAGCTGCATGCCCAAGCAGATACCAAGTACCGGTTGAGTGAGTGTGCGCAAAGTGGTGGCGAGATCGTGTTCCATCAGCCGCAGCATGCTGTCGCGCGCGTGACCGACGCCTGGGAGTATGACATGCGAGGCGTTGCGAATCGTGTCGGCATCTGCCGTGAGCACGGCTTCGATATTGAGTCGTTCAAGTGCGTAGAGCAGTGAATTCATGTTTGCGCCGCCATTGTTGACAATTGCCAACGACCCGGATTGGGGTGCCATGCTCACAATAGTCCTTTGGTCGTTGGCAGACCATCGTCACCACGTTGAAACGCCTGTTTCAGGCTTCGGCCGAGCCCTTTGAAGGCGGACTCAACCTGATGGTGGGTGTCGGTGCCGGTAGTTTTAATGTGCAAGTTAGCGCCCATGCTTTGGCACCATGAACCAAAAAAGTGTCCAACCATTTCGGTTGGCATGTCACCGACCATTTCGCGCGACAGATCCATGTCGATTTTGCAGTAGGGCCGTCCGGACAAGTCGAGCGCAACGGTGGTGAGCGCATCGTCCATCGGCAGTGTGAATCCATACCGTTGGATACCCATCTTATTACCCAGCGCTTGGCGCATCGCTTCGCCAAGCGCGAGCGCACAGTCTTCAATCGTGTGGTGTGTACCGACATGTAGATCACCGTCGCACGCCAGATTGAGCGCAAATCCACCGTGCTTACTGAGCTGCTCAAGCATGTGATCGAAAAAGCCAAGGCCGGTGTGTATGGTTGTGCCGCGTCCGGTATCGAGGTTTACCGAGACCGAGATGTCCGTTTCATATGTACGGCGTTCGATCGACGCGGTCCGGGGCTGTCCACGCAACGCATCAACGATGTCCGGCCACGATGTGTCGCCAGGATCGGTGCCGAGCTTGAATGCCTGAAGACCAAGCGCGCCGCCAAGTTCGAGATCGGTAGCCCGGTCACCAATCACGCAGCTTCGGGTGCGATCGATGTGATTATCCATCAGATAGGTGGTGAGTAGTCCGGTTCGCGGCTTTCGACACCCACAGTGTTCATGTTCAAAGTGTGGACATATGAACTCCTGCTCAAAGGTGACGCCCTGGCTAGCAAGAAGACGAAGCAAAAAGTCGTGACACTCCTTGAAGTTCTCTTGAGGAAAGCTGTCGGTGCCCAGGCCATCTTGGTTGCTGACTAGCACCAACTCATAGCCCAGCTGCATTAGTGCGCGTAAAGCTGGAATCACGCCGTCAACAAGCGCGAGTTTGGACAATGCGTCGATCTGAAAGTCGTCCGGCTCTTCGATGATGGTGCCGTCACGATCGACAAAGGCCACCAGTTTAGGTGTCACAGCATAGCTCCTCAATTGCGGCGATCAGTTGCGTTGTTTCCACTTCATTGCCTACGGTAATGCGGACACACTGTTCGAGGCGGGGTAGGGCCATAAACGAACGGATCAAAATGCCTCGGTCATGGACATGCTGGAACAGTGCATTCGCTTTGGGACTTTTAATTAGCAAAAAATTGGTATCGCTTGGATAGATACACTCGACCAGCGGGCATTGCTGTAGATAGCGAAGCAGACGTCTTTTCTGTCGTTGCACTTCCGCCAAGCGCGCTTGAGCGCGTACTAGGCCAGGCTCGCTCAACGCTTCTAGCACGCCTTCGATCGTCGGAATCGGCGTCGAGTAAGGGGCCAGCAGGGAGTCCAGCAGGGTAATAATCGGCGTGTTAGCCAGAACGGCGCCGCAGCGAAGCCCTGCTAAGCCGTACGCCTTCGAAAAGGTGCGCAGTACTACCAGATTGTCATATGAGGCCAGTAGATCAGTCAGTCGTCCGTCGTCGCTGAACTCGATATAGGCCTGATCGAGTACGATGACCGCCTGCGACGCCAATGAATCACACAGCGTGCGAAGTCGTTCGATGGATACATGATTGCCGGTTGGATTGGCTGGCGAGCAGACAAACACAAGCTTCACGCTCGGATGCTGAGCCGCGCGTTCGATGGCGTCGACATCTAGATCAAAATCGACATCGAGCGGCACGTCAATCTCCGAGGCTCCCTGAACTTCGGCGCACACCCGGTACATACCGAAGGTCGGTGAGCATGTCACGATGCGCTCGCCGGGTTCGCAAAACGCGCGACACAAAAGGTCGATGCCCTCATTGCTGCCGCGTGTAACGAGCACGGATGACGCCGGGAGCCCCAGTTGTTCGCCGATGCGCTCGCACAGCTCGGTCGGGCGAGGCGGCGGATAGCGATTCCATTGGCAGTCATCGTCCAGCTCGGGCAATTCGTTGGCATGCAAACGCGTCATATCGAATCGCCCGACGGCCGATGTATAACCTTGACGGTGGAGTAATGCTTGTCGGGCGAGATCCAGCGCGCTCATCGCAACTGCTCATCCGCAGCGAGACGTAGGCTGACGGCGCGCGCGTGCGCATCCAATCCCTCGGCAGTGGCCAACGTCTCGGCAATCCAGCCGATCTGCTGGAGTCCGCGTCTGGACGCATGCTGAACCGAAATGCGACGTTGAAAGTCAGTCAAGCCGACCCCGGAAATATGGCGCGCGTGCCCATGCGTTGGTAGCACATGGTTGGTGCCGCTGCAGTAATCACCCAGCGATTCGGGTGTCCATTCACCGAGGAAGACGCTGCCGGCGTTGGTAACCGCTTGCAGATCATCGTGTGGGGTGAGCGTATTGATGATCAAGTGCTCCGGCGCATATCGATTACTGATCGCGAAGGCTTCATCGCGAGATGTCGCGACGATGAAACGGCTGTTCTGTAGTGCGACACGGGCGATGTCGGCCCGTGGTAAACGATCGAGTTGTTGCGCCACTGCGCGACGAACCCGCTGAGCAAATGGGTCTGAGGTTGTGACCAGCAGCACTTGTGAATCGATGCCGTGCTCGGCTTGTGCGAGTAGATCAGCCGCGACGAACTCAGCCGATGCGGTGTCATCCGCGATAACCAAGACTTCGGATGGCCCGGCAGGTAAATCGCAGCCGCTGCCATCGGGGTCTTGCGCGACCACTTGCTTGGCGCGCGTCACCCAGGGATTGCCCGGTCCGAATATCTTGTCGGCTTTCGGAATCGTCTGCGTGCCGTACGCCATGGCCGCAATCGCCTGCGCGCCTCCAACACCGAACACATCCGTGATGCCGCATAAGGCGGCGGCCGCCAGTACCACAGTGTTGACCTCGCCATTCTCTTGCGGGGGTGTGCACAAAATTCGCGTCGGACAGCCCGCCAATCGTGAGGGCACACCGAGCATCAGCACGGTCGATGGCAACGGTGCGGTGCCGCCGGGCACATACAGTCCTACAGACTCGATCGGTCGGGTCACCAATTGGCAGTCTACGCCATCTTGCCGTGTCACGATCGGTGCGGTGGCTTGCGCAGAATGGAAGCGCTCAATATTGGCGTAGGCCGCTTCGAGCGCGGCGCGCAGACCGGATGAAATCGTATCAAGGGCACGCGCAATGGAATCCTCGGGCACCCTAAACCGATCGCGCCTAATCCCATCAAAGCGCTCCGTGTACGCCGTAAGCGCACGGTCACCGTCGCGTCGCACGTCGTCGATGATGGCCTGTACCTGCGCGGCATCGGCGAGCGATACGGGCGGCCGAGCGAGTAGCGAGGCACGCGCGTCTTCGTCAAGTGCCGCCCAGTGCGACACAGTGAGGAATTCGACGGGTGGGTTTGCAGTTTCTATAGTCATGACATGTTCTTCGAGGACTGGCCAGTCCCATCAACCGAGCATCTTTTCTACGGGGAGCACAAGCATGGCGCTCGCGCCGGCCGCCTTGAGTGATTCGAGGGTTTCCCAGAACACGTTCTCTCTACACACGGCATGCAGCGCCACTTTGTCATCACACCCTTGCAGCGGCATCACGGTCGGCGCTTCGCTGCCGGGGAGTAGCTGTGTGATGGCGTCTACCGCATTCGATGGTGCGTGCAGCATGATGTATTTGGATTCCTTCACCCGCATCACGCCGTCGATCCGCTGATTGAGTCGGTCGATCAATTGGGCCTGACCGCTGATCGCGTGTGTGCTTTGGATCACGACGCTCTCGCTGTTGAGCAAGACGTCTTGCTCAATAAGATTGTTGGCGGCAAGCGTGGCACCCGTGGAAACCAAGTCGCAGATAAACTCAGCTTTGCCAAGTTGTGGTGCCACTTCGACAGAGCCTGAGAACGAGACAACCGTGGCGTCAACATCGTGTTGTTTTAGGTATGCACGCGTCAGATTGGGATAGCTGGTGGCGATACGCTGACCCTGGAGCGTCTCTGGACCGGTCCAACGCACATCGGCGGGGCGGGCGATCGCCAGTCGACAGTGACCAAATCCCAGTTTTTGAATCACCGTAAACCCCGGTTCCACGCCGTTTTCGGCACATCCTAGGGCCATTTCTCGCGCGACATTGAGACCCACGAAGCCCAGCGAACAGGTGCCCTCTTGAACGAGTTGCGGTATGTCGTCATCGCGTACCAGCAATGCGTCGACGGGCATGTTGCGACCCACGCACAACAGCTGATCCGGACTACGCGCATAGTCCAGGCCGATGCGGTTTAGCAAGTCGAGCGATCGTGGCGTTAGGCGCCCTGATTTTTGCACGGCAATTTTTATGCGGGACTGTGTGTCGGTAACCAAGGCATTCATGACGATTCCAAACGGCGACCAAGGGCCGCCAAAAAAATAAAGAAGAAGTAGGGTAATCGGATTGGGGTTAGTAAGACCGAAGAGGGTTGCCGGCCGCATGGCGATCGACCCGGTGTGCCGGCTTTGTGTAGCACCGACTCATGTCGCGCGCTCCACAGCCAGCTTATAGCCGCCGTCTCCGTGCATTAGGCTTCGTGCTACGCGTCCGATGGTTGTGACGCTGACGCCCGTTTGTTGACTGATTTCCCGATAGGGCGTGCCTTGATGAAGGGGTAGGACGACACTCCACCGATCGGTCATCGCCTCCAATTCGGACGGCGTGCACAGATCAGCAAAGAACGCTCGGAGTTCTTGCGGTGACTCCAGCGAGAGAATGGCCTTAAACAGTTCGTTCTCCGCCGCTTTTTCCTGACGCACCGTCAGTGTTCGATGTGATTTCACCAGTTTTTCCACCGTGTGATCGGCAATTTGCTTTAACGTAATAGTGTATTAGCGTGTTAGTACAATGGCACAATACGAGAATTCAGAGGGCGGTGCAAGTCCTTTCTTCAGAAACTGAATGACCTAGCCGCACAACGCCATTTTCGCGGTGATGCATGACTTGCTGCGCTGCACCGCTTAACGTACATTCGGCTTCTTCAAATGGGTTTGAACGGCGCTATGAACAACGAATACATTGTCCATAAATTCGGCGGAACCTCGTTGGCTACGGCACAGCGGCTTCGAGGTGTGGCGGAGATTCTCGGGGATCGATTGTATGGCCCACAGTGTGTGGTCGTATCGGCCATGGGCGGTGTGACCGACGAGCTGTTGCGTATGATCGATCTGGCGGTCGCGGCGGACGACTCGTATAAACAGGTGTTGGACGCCGTGCGGATACGCCATTTGGATGCCGCGCGCGACGTGTTGTCGGAAGCCGCAGCGGTCGACTACCAGGATGCCTTTGATCGCGAGTTTGAGCATGTGAGTAACATGGCCGGCACGGCCTTTGTTGCGGGAGACATTTTGGCCAACTCGCGCGCCGTGGCGTCCGGCTTCGGTGAACTGTGGTCTGCGCAGCTCATGTGCGCTCTTCTGCGCGAATCGTTTGGGCAGCGCGATGTACGGTGGCTGGATGCGCGACGGTTTGTTGTGGTGAGTGACGCCGAGTCGGGTGCCGTCGTCGACTGGCAACAATCTCGGGACAAGCTCGCGGACCTTCTGGCCGAAGACTTCGACGGCACCGTCGTCGTGACAGGCTACATCGCGCAAGACGCAGACGGACGGCCCACCACGTTAGGGCGTAACGGGAGTGATTTTTCTGCGTCGATCATGGCGTGTTTACTCAGAGCCAGCCAGGTGCATATTTGGACCGATGTGGACGGCGTCATGACGGCGGACCCTCGCTCGGTGTCGGAAGTGCAGGTGATCAAGCAGTTGTCTTATAACGAGGCCATGGAGTTGGCGTACTTCGGCGCGAAAGTGCTTCACCCGCAAACCATGGCACCTGCCGTGGCGCACGATGTGCCGATCTATATTCGCAACACGTTCGCGCCTGAAAAACCCGGAACCCGTATTGATTCGCAGTCGTCGGCTAGCGAGCCGGTCAAAGGCATTACCAGCATCGACGGCATGGCGGTGGTCAATGTGGAAGGCGCGGGCATGATCGGCGTTCCCGGTACAGCCCAGCGGCTGTTTGGTGCGTTGGCGGATGCCAATGTATCGGTCGTGATGATCTCGCAAGGCAGCTCCGAGCATTCGATCTGCTTTGCGGTGAAAGATCAATTTGCCGACAAAGCACGTGAAGTGGTCGAGGCGACTTTTCAGTGCGATATCGACAACGGCACGATTCAACGTGTGACGGTCACGCCCAACCTGAGCATTCTCGCCGTGGTAGGGGATCGCATGCACGGGCAGCCCGGCGTTGCGGCCAAAGTTTTTGGCAGTCTCGGTAACGCTGGTGTCAATGTGCGTGTTATTGCGCAAGGCTCGTCGGAGCGCAATATATCGGCGGTCATCGATCGGCACGATGCCACGCGCGCGGTTCGAGCCGTGCACTCGAGCTTTTATTTGTCGCCACAGACATTGTCCATCGGGGTGATTGGCTGCGGGACGGTTGGGCGACCGCTACTGGAGCAACTTTCGTCGCAGGTGGGGCGACTGTCTTCTCAGTTCAACTTGGATCTGCGGGTGCGTGGACTTGCGCGGTCAACTCGCATGCTGTTAGCCGACTCGCGCGTCGATCTGAACAACTGGCAAGAAGCCTTCGATGAACGCGGCGAAGCGCTCGATATCGACCGCTTTATTGGTCATATCAATGCGGATCACATGCCGCACTCGGTCATCGTCGATTGCACCGCCGACGAACAAATTGCAGCGCGATACGGTGATTGGCTCGAAGCCGGGATACACGTCGTCACGCCAAATAAAAAAGCGTGCAGCGCCGAATTTAAGGACTACTCGCGATTGCAGGCGCAGCGAATAAAAGGGGATTCTCGGTTTCTGTATGAGACAACCGTGGGCGCTGGGTTACCCATTATTCAAACCGTGCGAGATTTACGAGAGACCGGCGATCGCATTTTAAAGTTGCAGGGTATTTTATCCGGCACGCTGGCCTATCTGTTCAATGTCTACGATGGCACCAAGTCGTTTTCCGATATTGTGCTCGAAGCGCGCGACAATGGCTTTACAGAACCCGATCCGCGCGAGGACTTATCGGGCATGGATGTGGCCCGCAAACTCACCATTCTGGCTAGAGAAATCGGGCTTGAAATCGAGGTGACCGATATTCAGGTGGAAAACCTGGTCCCTGACGCCTTGAGAGCGGCCACGGCGGAAGAATTTATGCAGCGCCTGAGTGAGATGGACGCGACCATGAAAGCGCGCTTTGATGAGGCGAAGCGCCAGTCTTGCGTGCTGCGCTATGTCGCCCAACTCGATGCAGCCGGCGAGGCGAGTGTTGCGCTACGGGCATTGCCGGCGGATCACGCACTGGCCCATATCCGTCTGACCGATAACATTGTGCAGTTTGAGACCGAACGGTACTGCGACAACCCACTTATCGTGCAGGGTCCAGGCGCTGGGCCGGACGTTACCGCCGCCGGTGTGTTTGCCGACCTATTGCGCCTTTCGGCGTATCTTGGCGCGGCGGTATGACCCGCTCGAACGACGTTCGCATCGCCGCGGCGCCGCCCTCAGTCGGCAATATGGCCGTCGGATTCGATGTGCTCGGACATGCATTGGATGCACCGGGTGATCAGGTGCGTGCCACACGAATCGACGTGGGCGCCCAGCAGTCAGTGGTGATGGGAAAAGTGTTTGGCTGTGCTGATCGCTTACCCGAAGAGGCGGCAAACAATACGGCCGGGGCAGGTGTCATTCGCTTACTCGAGGATCAGCGCGCGGGTTTTGGTGTGATCCTGGATATTTACAAGGGCATTGCACTGGGTTCCGGTATGGGTGGCTCGGCGGCGTCGGCCGTGGCCGCCGTCATGGCTGCCAATGCGTTATTGAAAAAGCCGCTTCCTGTCGACGCGCTGCTGCCCTATGCATTGGCCGGAGAGGTGGTGGCGAGTGGCAGTGTGCATGGCGACAACGTCGCGCCGTCCTTATTGGGTGGAATTGTGTTCGTGCCACCGTCTTCGCCGCAGTCCAGTTATCGCGTGCCTGCGCCGGATGGGTTGATGTGCGTTTTGGTGCGTCCGCGTATTCGCTTAGATACGTTAGCCGGTCGCTCCTTGCTAGATGATCATGTCGCCCTACGAGACGCGGTAACACAGAGCAGCCACCTCGGTCGCGTACTGTGCGCGTGTTATACGAATAACATCGATGGCCTCGATGGCGCGCTCGATGATGTGTTAATCGAGCATCAGCGCAGTCACCAGGTGGCCGGTTTTGAGGAAATTAAGCACGCCGCGCTCTCGGCCGGTGCGCTTGGCTTTAGCCTGTCGGGCAGTGGTCCGTCGATGGTAGCGTGGCTACGTGAGCGTGATCTCAAGCGCGTTACCGCAGCGATTCGGGCGCCGGTGGAGTCCATTTATGAAGACCGTTTTCAATGGGTCACATCGCCGGTGGCGGCGCGCGGCGCGCGGTTGATCTCGCACGAGGAATGGCTCGGTGAGTAAAGCGCTTTATGTGAGCACCCGCGGTGACAGGCAGACTCTCGATGCGGCGCAGGCGATCGCCAAAGGACTGGCAAGCGACGGTGGGTTATACGCGCCGGTCGCGTTTCCCGAGTTGTCGCTCGAGGTGTTTGAAGGGCGCGAGTCGTTAGCCGACATTGCGGCTGTTTTGGTCGAGCCGTTCGTGGCCGGTTCGGTACTCGCCGAAGACATTGCGCGTATTTGCCAGGACGCGTTTAGTTTTGCGACACCACTGGTTCGGTTGTCCCACTCGTCGTCGCTGTCGGTGCTGGAATTGTTCCATGGCCCAACGGCGGCCTTCAAAGATGTTGGCGCGCGCTTTCTAGCCGCGTGTATGGAGCGAATTGAGGCGCAGGCTGAACAGCCGTTGAATATATTAGTAGCCACCTCCGGCGATACCGGCGGCGCGGTTGCCGCTGCGTTTCACGGTCGCCGCAACGTCAATGTCGATGTGTTTTATCCTGCTGGTGGTGTGTCGGCGCGGCAGGAGCAGCAGCTCACGTGCTGGGGTGACAATATTCGGGCGTTCCGAGTAGACGGTCGTTTCGATGATTGTCAGGCGTTGGTCAAGGCGGTGTTTCAAGACGCGTTGCTGATGCGCGCTCATCGCTTTTCGTCGGCGAACAGCATTAACTTGGGGCGACTGCTGCCTCAAATGTGTTATTACGCCTACGCCAGTCTTAACGTATGGCGTGAAGAGGGTCGTCGACCGAACTTTATCGTGCCAACCGGTAATCTGGGTAATGCTCTGGCGTGCGTGTGGGCGCGGCGTGCGGGGCTGCCGATTGGCGACATCGTGTTGGCAACTAACGCGAATCGCACAATCCCGGATTATCTGGGCAGTGGTGATTGGCAGCCACGGCAGAGCGTCGCCACGCTGGCCTCGGCTATGGACGTTGGTAATCCAAGCAACATGGAACGTCTTCGTCATTTGTTTGGCGAAGTGCAGGTCGTGCGTGACAACGTATCGGCTATTGCGGTTAGCGACGAGCAGATACGGCAGCAGATCGTGCACGATGCGCAGCGTTTTGATCAGGTGTGGTGTCCGCACACGGCGACCGCGTTTTACGCGTACGATCAACTGGACGCGGATCGATATCGCGATCACTGGATCGGTGTTGCGACGGCGCACCCAGCAAAGTTCGAGACCATCGTTGAGCCGCTGATACACCGCCGTGTTGACGTGCCTAAATCGCTCGCGGACATCTTGGAATTACCGGCTTCGTCGACTGCGATTTCTGCGCAACTTGACGAGCTGAGATCGCAATATCACTCGATCAACGCCGCACCGATGCGTGAAAAATAACCAACTTTGGGCTCACTGCTCGGCCTATATTTTTTAAAACTTTCTACATATCAGTGAGCTTCAATTCAAAGCTAAATTGAATGTTCAGATGTCGTTGGGTGCGAGCTGATGGCGGTGCTGGTGAGACACGATGGGCTGTGACATAGTCCCTGCACATGGACTGGTTTTCTTCAATTACGTTAGCAAATGGATTTTACGTCGGTGTCGGCGCCGGTCTCGTGCTCGCTGCGGCCGTCATGATCGGTTGGCGCGTACGCAGCAATCCTTCGCAACAACTTAAACGCCTCATCAAAAAGCACAGCAAAGAATGCATGAGCGACATCGTTGTGCCCGACGGCCTAGATGGCGAAATTCAACTCGACTACCTGCTGCTCACACCCCGGGGGCTGTTGGTGTTAGACATTAAACATGTAAACGGCCGCTTGTATGGCGGGGATAACATGGACGCGTGGACAGTGATTCAAGGTGGCCAGCGCTTCACGTTTGCCAATCCAGCGGGGCCCCTTCGAGAACGCGTCATTGCCGTACAATCGTTGCTCCAGGATGTGCCGGTGCAGGGCCGAGTCGTGGTGCTGGGCGATGTGAAGTTTGCGACCGGCGTGCCCGATTGCGTTGTCAGCCTCCCGCGTCTTCAAGAAGAGTTTGCCGGGCATAGCGCTTTGGGCAAAGCGACACTGAGTGCGTTTTATCCGTCTTGGCATCGCATGCAAGAAATTGCGACACCGGCGTCTGTCTAGCGAGTCGAAAGACGGTTGTTTCAGCGCTCCATAGTGCTCTGTCGTTCGTACCTAACCGACTTTTCGCGTTCCGTATTAGACGATAAATTACGTTATATAAAAGCTATAAATAATTGTAATATAAAGTAATAGTGGATAGTTGGCGCGAAGCTTATGAGCGAGCCGTCGAGCGGTCTGCGGCACCTCGTCGCGCTGAGCATGAGCGATGAGCCCCTATGAGACGCATGCGATTATCGCTTTGCCAGTGGTGATGGGCGATAAGCGAAAACGCGTAGGGTCTATGCAAGTTGGTTCTTAGCCCCCGTGCCCGCGTCACCAAAAACGGCACGCCTGCAAACGGTTCACTCACTATCCCCATAAACAGCAGGGGTGAGAACGGGCAAACCGGTTGCGAGCGTGCAATTCCACCGACGGGGCCACTCGGTTGCTGAAATTCGCGGTGGGCGTTTGCTCACAGCAGTGCGCGGTATGGGAGGTAGGCGCTTTGTGACGATGCGCCTGATCCGGTGTTTGTCCACCGCGGAGCCGGGCATGGTCAGCTAGGCGACAGATTAAAAAACGCGCGCGCGGTCGCGCTGGTCTCGACCGCGAGCTGCTCGGCAGGCTTGTCGACGCACTCGGCCACCACGCGCGCAATGTGCGGTAGGTATTTCGGTTCATTGCGACGGGACTTGGGCTTGGGTGTCAAGTCGCGTGGCAGTAAGTACGGCGCGTCGGTCTCGATCATCAAACGATTGGAGGGAATCAAACCCACCAGGTCTCGAAGGTGGTGCCCTCGGCGCTCATCGCAAATCCAGCCGGTAATACCAATGTGTAGGTCGCGCTCGAGCAGGGCATCGAGCGCGTAGCGGTTATCGGTGAAGCAATGCGCGACGGCGCGCGGCAATCGATCCAGGTAGCGATCGAGAATCAACAAAAACGGATCGATCGCATCGCGTTGATGTAGAAACACCGGAAGTGCCAGTTCAACCGCCATTTCAAGTTGTGCCTCAAAGGCGACGGCTTGCTCAGAGGGGGTCGAAAAATTGCGGAAATAGTCCAACCCGCATTCACCCGCCGCCACCACGGCCGGGTGTTGAGCGGTATGCTGCAACTGTCGCGCTTGCTCGTCGTTCCACTCTTTGGCGTGATGCGGGTGGACGCCCGCCGTCGCCGTTAGTGTGTCGGGGTAGTGTTCGGCAAGCTCAGTAGCGGCTTGTGAGCCCTCGAAGGAAGCGCCGGTCACAACCATTTTTAGTACGCCGACCGCGCGAGCTTGACGGATTACGGTGGGTAGATCGTTGCGAAAACTCTCGTGTGTAAGATTCGCCCCAATGTCGATGAGTGAAGCCGATGTCGACATGTCTGTATACGCCCTCTCTGCGCAATGGACCTACTGAAGTCGTGTACTATAACCGAGATGACCCGGATTACTGAATCCGGACTTGGGCACTTAAATCAAACGCGGGAGCCATCTTGACTCAACCGTATACGTCACTGCTTGCGCCACTAGACCTTGGCTTTACGACGTTAAAAAATCGGGCATTGATGGGGTCCATGCACACGGGCCTCGAAGATCGCAAAAAAGATTATCCCAAACTCGCGGCGTACTTTGCCGCGCGCGCGCGTGGTGGCGTAGGGTTGATCGTCACCGGCGGTATCGCACCGAATATAGCCGGTTGGGTGTCGCCGATGGCCGGTAAACTCAGTCGTCCGTGGGAGGTGGGCCGCCACCGATTGATCACCGATGCTGTCCATGCCGAGGATGGCAAGATTTGCATGCAGATTCTGCATACCGGCCGATACGGTTACCATCCGTTTGCGGTCGGGCCGTCACCCATCAAGTCACCGATTACGCCATTCAAGCCCAAAGCACTCTCCTCGCGAGGTGTGTACAAACAGATCGATGATTTTGTGCGGTGTGCTGAGCTGGCCAAACGTGCAGGCTACGACGGCGTCGAAGTGATGGGTTCCGAGGGCTACTTCATCAATCAATTTTTGGTGACCCGCACAAACAAACGGTCAGATGAGTGGGGCGGTTCGTTTGAAAACCGCATGCGTCTGCCGGTCGAGATCGTTCGGCGAACCCGCGCGGCGGTCGGCGAGCGGTTCATTATCATTTATCGATTGTCGATGCTGGATTTGGTTGACGATGGGCATACTTGGGAGGAGGTCGTGCAGCTCGCGCAAGCCATCGAGGCAGCGGGCGCGACCATTATCAATACGGGTATCGGTTGGCACGAGGCACGTATCCCGACGATCGCCACCATGGTGCCGCGTGCCGGTTTCAGTTGGGTAACACGAAAACTCATGGGTAACGTGTCGATTCCACTCGTGACGACCAACCGCATCAATATGCCCGACGTCGCCAACGAGGTGCTCGCGCGTGGTGATGCCGACATGGTATCAATGGCCAGGCCCTTTTTGGCCGATGCCGAATTTATGCGCAAAGCGGCGCAAGATCGTGCTGACGAAATCAACACCTGCATAGCCTGCAATCAGGCCTGTTTGGATCACGCCTTCGAAAAAGAGTCGGCAACGTGCCTGGTCAATCCGTTTGCCTGCCGCGAGACTGAGCTTCTACTTGAGCCGACCGCGCGTCGTAAACGCATTGCCGTGGTTGGCGCCGGTCCGGCGGGTTTGGCAAGCGCAAGCGTTGCGGCTGAGCGCGGGCATGACGTTACGCTATTTGACCAGGCGTCTGAGATTGGCGGGCAATTCAATTTGGCCAAGCGAATTCCGGGCAAAGAGGAGTTTTACGAAACGTTGCGTTATTTCGGTCGGCAACTGGAGCTTCATGGTGTGACGCTTAAGCTCAACACCAAGGTTGCGGTCGACCAATTGCGTCCAGAGGACTTCGACGAAATCGTCGTGTGTACCGGAGTCACACCCCGTGAGCTCAATCTGCCGGGTATTGATCATGCCAAGGTAGTGTCGTATTACGATGTGCTGGCAGGAGGTGTCGAAGTGGGTAATAGCGCAGCGCTGATCGGGGCAGGAGGGATCGGTTTCGATGTCGCGGAATTTCTCAGTCAACACGGGGAATCTGGGGCGCTGAATGCGGAGGTGTTTTTTGATGAGTGGGGTGTGGATACGTCGCTCACCGAACGCGGCGGCCTGGAGCGCGAGCGTGACATGCCGGCATCGCCTCGCGAACTGTACTTACTGCAGCGCAAGCCTGGAAAACCCGGCAAAGGTTTGGGTAAAACGACGGGCTGGATACATCGGCTCAGTTTGCGGCATCGAAAAGTGCACATGATGGGGGGAGTGCAGTACGATGCGATTGACGATCGCGGGCTTCATATTCGCGTCGGCGACAAACCGATGGTGTTGGACGTCGATCATGTCGTGATATGTGCCGGCCAGGAGCCACGTCGAGAACTGGCGGATGCGTTGATCGCTCGTGGACAGACGCCGCACGTCATTGGTGGCGCGCTGCTCGCGGCTGAACTTGACGCAAAGCGCGCCATACGTGAGGGTACGGAGCTGGCGTTGAAGCTCTAATGCATCGGGGACAGTGCGTCGTGGATCAGCTTGATTTACTCGACAGCTTGAAAACGAAAGCGCCTTTTATGGTTCGCCATAGCAAACGCGCGCGCAATATGACGATTCATGTGATTCCACATCGAGGCGTTGAGGTCGTGGTGCCGCATCGCGCACGACCAGGTGACATCGAGCGATTCGTGCATCAACACAGAGCCTGGATTGATGAGACTCAAGCCGCGCTGGATGCATCGACCGACGCGCCTTTGGACGTGCTACCCGAGTCGATTGAACTAAAGGCCATCGGCAAGTCCGTCTCCGTAGAGTATGAGCAGATCACGGGCCCGCGTCAGTGGCGAGTGATGGGAAAGAATGCCATAGGTATTCGACCGGCGCGTCGAGATTTTGAGGTGGGGCGAGACGTCCTCAAGAAATGGCTACAGCATGAAGGCAAGCGTTGGCTCGTGCCGTGGCTGCGCGACACGTCGGACGAACTCCAATTGCCCTTTAAACGCGCGCAGGTGCGTGGTCAAAAAACGCGTTGGGGTAGCTATTCGTCGACGGGCACGTTGTGCATCAACTATTATCTGATGCTGCTTGAACCCGATCTGGTGCGCTATCTGTTCGTGCATGAGCTATGCCACACGCGCCATATGAATCATTCCAGCGCATTCTGGTCGCTGGTGGAGTCGTACGACCCAGACTATCGACGTAAAGAAACGCGACTCAATGATACGCGGGCGTTGCTGCCGGCGTGGCTCTTGCAGTATTGACGTCGCGATGGAGATCCGATCAAGCGGCCCTAACCGAGCACGAGACGACGATCAGACTGTGCCGGGCATGCGGCATTAGGACGCCAATTGTCTGAGCACATAATGTAGGATGCCGCCGTGGCGAAAGTACTCACGTTCTTTCGGTGTGTCGATGCGCACGATCGCATTAAATACGGTTTGCTCGCCGCCGTCGTTGGTAGCCGTGACGGTTACTACGCCAGACTGATCGTCGTCTACGCCCTCGATATCAAAGGATTCGTGGCCGCTCAATTCAAGCGTGTCGGCGTTGTCGCCTTCTTGGAATTGCAGCGGCAGTACGCCCATACCGATTAAGTTTGACCGGTGGATGCGTTCGTAACTAACGGCGATGACTGCTTTGACGCCTAACAGGAGTGTGCCTTTCGCCGCCCAGTCCCGTGAGGACCCTGTGCCGTACTCCGCACCGGCAATTACGACCAGTGGCGTTTGGTGTTCTTGGTAGGTCATCGACGCATCAAAAATGCTCATCACCTCACCGCTTGGAATGTGGGTAGTCCATCCGCCCTCGGTGCCCGGTGCTAACTGATTGCGTAACCGAATATTGGCGAAGGTTCCCCGCATCATGACCTCGTGATTACCGCGCCGCGAGCCAAAGGAATTGAAGTCTTTCGGTTCGACCCCTTGCGCCATCAGGTACTTGGCGGCAGGTCCATCTTTTGCGATCGCGCCCGCCGGCGAAATGTGATCGGTGGTCACTGTGTCTCCGAGCAACGCCAACGCGCGGGCGCCTCGAATATCGTCCGGTGCGCGGACGGATTTACTCATGCCAACAAAATAGGGTGGGTTTTTGACATACGTTGACACATCGTCCCATTGATAGATCTCACCTTCGTCGATCTTGAGGCCGGCCCAGTTGTCATCGCCCTTAAAGACGTCGCTATACCCTTCGCGGAAGCCGTCTGCATCCACGGTTTTTAGGATTGTATCCTGAATTTCTTTTTGGCTAGGCCAGATATCTTTCAGATAGACGTCCTTGCCGTCCCGGTCCTGGCCTAACGGGTCCTTGTACAAATCGACATTCATGTTACCGGCAATGGCGTAGGCAACAACCAGCGGCGGGCTGGCTAGAAAGTTCATTCGCACAAGCGCATGGATGCGGCCTTCAAAGTTTCGGTTGCCCGACAGCACCGAGGTGCCGACGACGTCGCTGTTGCTCATCGCCTCACTGATGTCAGGCGGTAGCGGTCCTGAATTGCCTATGCAGGTGGTGCAACCATAGCCGACGGTGTGAAAGCCCAGCGCTTCTAGATCGTCGTAAACACCAGCATCAACCAGGTAGTTGGTCACCACGCGCGAACCCGGCGCAAGACTGGTTTTGACCCACGGTTTACTCTTCAAGCCGCGCTTAACGGCATTACGTGCTAACAGTCCTGCGCCGAGCATAACCGCTGGGTTGGACGTATTGGTACAGCTGGTAATGGCGGCGATGAGAATGGCGCCATCGTCGATTTCGTACTGGTCAGCAACCCGGACTGTGCCGCGCTTATTCTCGCTGCGTTGTGCTTTGATCGGCGCCATTAGCTCGTCAAAGCGCGACTTCGCCGAGCGCAGCGGGATACGATCCTGAGGGCGTTTTGGCCCGGCGATCGACGGCTCGATTGTAGCCAGATCGATTTCCAATGACGTGCTGTAGTCGGCGTCGCGCTCATCGTTGCGCCATAAATGTTGAGTTTTCGCATAGGCCTCAATCAACGCGACTTGTTCATCATCACGCCCGGAAAGCGTTAGATAAGCGAGTGTTTCTTCGTCGATGGGGAAGATTGCGCATGTGCTGCCAAACTCGGGCGACATGTTGCCGAGTGTGGCGCGGTCCGCCAGCGGCAGTTGCGCGACGCCGTCGCCATAAAACTCCACGAACTTGCCGACCACACCAATGTTGCGCAGTGCTTCGGTGACGGTGAGCACAAGATCGGTGGCTGTCGCGCCCTCGGGAAGCCGACCGACAAGCTTTACGCCAACGACTTGTGGAATGAGCATCGTAATCGCCTGCCCAAGCATGGCCGCTTCCGCCTCGATGCCGCCAACGCCCCAGCCCAGAATGCCCAGACCGTTGATCATGGTGGTGTGTGAGTCGGTGCCGACCAGGGTGTCAGGATAGGCCTGGCGCACACCGTGGTTTTCCTGGTCAAAGACCACCCGGCTGAGATATTCGAGATTGACTTGATGCACGATTCCGGTGTTTGGGGGCACAACGCGGAAGTTTTCAAATGCTTGCTGACCCCAGCGCAAAAACGAATAACGCTCACGGTTTCGTGAAAACTCGATTTTGTTGTTGGCGTCGAGCGCATTGGGCGTGCCGTGCTGGTCAACTTGCACTGAGTGATCGATGACCAGCTCGACAGGCGACAACGGGTTGATGTCGCTTGCGTTGCCGCCTAACGAGATAACCGCATCGCGCATGGCGGCCAAATCAACCACCGCCGGTACGCCGGTGAAATCTTGCAAAATGACGCGGCTCGGCGTGAACGCAATTTCTTGCGAGGGCGTGGCGTCGGCGTCCCAGTTGACCAGCGCGTCGATGTCGTCGCGGGTGACGTCTACACCGTCTTCAAAGCGCAGCAGATTCTCGAGCAGTATCTTGAGCGAATAGGGCAGCCGACCCAGGTCGACACCTGGCAGGCTATCGAGTCGAAATATCTCATAGTGTTGCTCACCAACTGTGAGCGTTGCCCGAGCGTGGTCTTTATAGTGGGTCATTGTTGCAGTCCCCTCGCAAGCGGCGCCGCGATCAGGGTCAGCTGTTCGTGGCGGGTGGAAGAATGCACAGTGTAAAGGATTGTGCCGCCACGTTCATAATGGCGTTGGTGGGAGTGGCCGCTCACTCGAGGTCTGCGCGTCGACCTCGTCGCTCTTTCACGTGCGAATGCTCCGCACTCAGGCTTCTCGCTGTTCGATCACGGCGCCACCTAAACACTCGTCACCCTCATAGAACACGATGAACTGCCCGGGTGCGACGGCTCGTTGTGCCTCGTCGAACATCACCACCAGGCCATCGGAATGCGGGACAATACGGCAGGCTTGATCGCGTTGTCGATAGCGAATCTTGGCGTGGAGAGTGGCGGACGTCGGCGTATTAATCCAGGTAACGGGGCCAGTACGCAGCGAATCGCTCAGCAGAAGCGGATGCTGAGCGCCCTGGCCGATGATCAGTGTATTGGTGTCCAGGTGCTTGTCGACGACATACCACGCGCCGTCTGGATAGCCCTTAAGCCCGCCAATCTTGAGTCCCTGACGCTGCCCGAGTGTGTGATACATGAGACCGTCATGCTCACCCGCAGGGTGACCGTCGTCGGTAACGATGAGGCCGGGTTGCGCTGGGATATAGCGAGCGAGGAATTCTTTGAACGGTCGCTCACCGATGAAGCAGATGCCGGTACTGTCTTTGCGCTGGTGGTTATGCAGCCCGAGTTCGAATGCGCGCTCACGCACGTCCTCTTTTGGTAACGCACCGAGTGGGAAGAGGGTTCGAGACAATGCGTCGACCGGTGACTGATGCAGAAAATAAGATTGGTCTTTGTTGTCGTCGAGGCCTTTGAGCAGTCGTACACGATCACCGGTGGTATCGACCCGGGCATAGTGACCGGTGGCAATGAGATCGGCGCCCAAGCGCTTGGCGTAGGCGTAAAAAGCGCCGAACTTGATCTCGCGATTGCACAGCACATCTGGATTAGGTGTGCGACCAGCGCGGTATTCCGCTAAAAAATACGCGAAAACCTGCTGACGATACTCGGCGGAGAAGTCAGCCTGGTGTAGCGGAATGCCAAGATGTGCGCAGACCGCTCGTGCATCTTGGAAGTCCTCCGCGGCTGTGCAGTAGGCCTCTTCGTCCTCCTGCCAGTTGACCATGAATAAACCTTCGACTGAATAGCCTTGTTCGATCAACAGCGCAGCACTCACCGATGAGTCGACGCCGCCGGACATGCCAACGATGACTTTTTGTGTAGCGGTACCCATGCCGATCTCGGTCTGAATGACGGCTGGCTATTGTACAGCTTGCGGCCGCATCAACCCACTGATGAGCGCAACGTGACGTGTCGGCGAGCCATTGAGGTGGCCAGCCGTCCGATCGGCATCGATGTGGTCGGTCGTTTATGCGGTGGCGTGGTGTCTAAGTGCGTCGAAGACCGAAAGGTCGACCGATGAGAACAAGTCGAGCGGATACCGATGCCCCGCGGCATGATCGACCAGCGCCTGCGCCACCAGCGGTGTACGGAGTCGCGACGTTTGAGCCAGTATTTCCTCGGGCGTCATCCACAGCGCGCGCACAATACCCTCGTCGAGAATCGCACCGGGCTCATAGGAATGAGCACGGCCGCCGAAGGCAATTCGTAGAATGGTGAAGTGTTTGGTTGGGTGTTCCCAGCAGTAGATGCCGAGCACGTACTCGGGCTCAAACTGCCACCCAGACTCTTCAAAGCACTCGCGCGCGACCGCTTCGGTCAATGATTCGTGGTTCTCCAAATGGCCCGCCGGCTGATTGAGCACGCGTCGACCGCGAATACTCTCTTCGATGGTCAGATACGAACCGTTGCGTTCAGCCACAGCGGAGACAGTTACTTTTGGCGCGGTTGGTTTGGACATGACGTCATTCTAACCTCGGCTTAACAGAATACTGTGA